>NZ_JAYSFE010000028.1:0-41194 GCF_041913585.1 Allostella sp. | reverse complement strand
GACGGGCCGGGGGACGGGCCGGGAAACGGCTTCGGGACGCGGCATGGGTCGGGGCGGAGCCATACCAGCCACCCGCCCCGCGGCCCATGCCAAGCCCGATCCGGAACCGCAGAAATCACAGTTTCGCCGCAATCCGACCCAGCCGGTGTCGCATTCGGGCATCAGATTGCTATTCGTCGCAGGACACGAACGACCCTTCGGGTTCAGCGACGGTTTCAACGCCTCCTTGGCAGCTTCGATGCTGTCTTCGGGCGGTCGCCGATCCCCCCTCGGCGGCCGCCCATCTTTTTTGTGCGCAATGCCCCGTCTTCGCGCGCGTTTTCAGCATTGTCCGGCAAGTGGCTGGCCGGGGCGCGATTTTGCCATTCGAGGGCCGTGCCAACTCCATTTTGGCGCGATCGATTCCACAATCTTGCCGCATTCTGACCCTGGACCTGTCGCATTGCTGCATCACATTGATGGTGTCGACAGGGCGAGAGCGGCCCGCGACGGTTCTCAAATGCCTCCTTGGCAGCACCACGACCCGCTGCCCCTAGGGCGGTTGCCGGCCCCCCTCGGCAACCGCCCTTTCTTGTTTCGTGCTATCAACCGGGCGCGATGAGCGTCTTTGCAGGGTCGGATCTCGGTTGCGTCCGCGGCGAGCGGCCGGTCTTCCGCCACCTCTCCTTTTCCGTCGAATCCGGTTCGGCCCTGACGCTGACCGGCGCCAACGGTGCCGGCAAGAGCAGCCTCCTGCGCCTGATGGCGGGGCTGCTGCCGGCGGCGGCCGGGCGGCTGACCTGGGACGGCGGCGACGTCGCCGCCGATCCCGAGGCCCATCGCGGGCGCATCGCCTGGATCGGCGCTGGCGACGCGGTGAAGCCCAACCTGACGGTGCTGGAGAACGCGCGCTTCTGGGCCGAGGTCGCCGGCGGCCGCCGCGGCGCCGCGGCCGCGGCCCTCGACCGCTTCGGCCTCGACCGCTTCGGCCTCGCCGGCCTCGCCGACACGCCGGCGCGCTTCCTGTCGCAGGGCCAGCGCCGGCGGCTCGCCCTCTCCCGCCTGCTCGCCGTCCGGCGTCCGGTCTGGCTCCTCGACGAGCCGACGGTCGGCCTCGATGCCGGCGCGGTGGCCGGGTTCGAGGCGGTCCTGGCCGAGCATTGTCGCGACGGCGGCCTCGCGGTGCTCGCGACCCATGTTCCCATCGCCACCCCCGGCGCCCGGGTCCTCGTCCTCCGCCGCACGACGGAGGCGGCGGCGTGCTGACCGCGCTGCGCGCCGTCCTCCTTCGCGACGTGCGGCTCGCCCTCCGCCAGGGCGGCGACGCCGCCGCGGTCGTGTTCTTCTTCGTGCTCGCCGCCAGCCTGTTCCCGTTCGGCGTCGGTCCCGAACCGAACCTCCTGGCGCGCATCGCGTCGGGCGTCATCTGGGTGACGGCGCTGCTCTCGGTGATGCTCGGGCTCGACCGCCTCTTCCTCGCCGACCACGAGGATGGCGGCCTCGAGGTGCTGATGACGACGCCGCTGCCGGCGGCCGGACTGGTCCTCGCCAAGTGCGCCGCCCAGTGGCTGATGTCGGGGCTGCCGCTGATCCTGGCGACGCCGATCCTGGCGGTATTCCTGCAACTGCCGGCCGAGGGCCTGCCGGCGATGCTGGCGGCGCTGGCGCTCGGTACGCCGACGATGGTGCTGGTCGGCGCCATCGGCGCGGCGCTGGTGCTCGGCGCCCGGCGCGGCGGCGTCCTCCTGGCGCTGCTCGTCCTGCCGCTGACCGTGCCGGTCCTGGTCTTCGGTGTCGCAGCCGTCGACGCCGCGGTTGCCGGGCTGCCGGCCCGGCCCCATCTCCTCGTCCTCGGCGCGATGCTGCTGGCGGCGCTGGCGCTCGCCCCCTTCGCCGCCGCCGCCGCCCTGCGGCAGGCGGTGGAGTAGGCAGCGGCAGCCGCCCTCCGGGTCCGGCGGGCGTTGCGTCGCATGACTCGCGGCGGGAGCGGGTGATAGATACGAGCCGGATCGCCATGCATCGCTTCGCCAACCCCGCACGCTTCCAGCGCTTCTCGGCGGCGACCCTGCCGTGGTTCGCCGCCGCCGCCGTGCTGTGCCTCGGGGCCGGCCTCTATTTCGGCCTCTTCCGCTCGCCGGCCGACTACCAGCAGGGCGAGACGGTGCGGATCATGTACGTCCATGTGCCGTCGGCCTGGATGGCGCTCTTCGTCTATGTCGTCGTCGCCGCCGGCAGCGTCTCGGCCCTGGTGTGGAAGCACCCGCTGGGCGAGGTCGTGGCCCGCGCCGCCGCCCCGATCGGCGCCGGTTTCACCCTCGTCTGCCTCGTCACCGGCTCGCTCTGGGGCAAGCCGATGTGGGGGGCATGGTGGGTGTGGGACGCCCGGCTGACCTCGGTGCTCGTCCTCTTCTTCCTCTATCTCGGCTACATGGCCCTGCTCGGCGCCTTCGACGACCCGGTACGCGGCGGCCGCGCCGCCTCGATCCTGGCGATCGTCGGCGCCGTCAACGTGCCGGTCATCAAGTGGTCGGTCGACTGGTGGAACACCCTGCACCAGCCGGCCAGCGTCGCGCGCATGGACGGGCCGTCGATCCATCCCTCGATGCTGCTGCCCCTGCTGCTGATGGCGGCCGGGTTCGGGTTCTATTTCGCCGCCGTGCTCCTCGTGCGGGTGCGCGCCGAACTGGCGGCGCGGCGCATCCGGGCGCTGCGGCTGGCGGCGATGGAGGCCGAGGCGTGACCGAGCGCATCGCCGATTTCCTCGCCATGGGCGGCTACGGCGCCTTCGTCTGGGCCGCCTACGCCGCCGCGGCCGTCGTCCTGGTCGCGATCCTGGTCGCCAGCCTCGTCCGCGCCGGCCGCGAGGAGCGGGCGCTGGCGCGGCTCGCCGGCGGCGGTCGCCGCCGCGCGGCCCGCGCGCAGGGCGCGGCCGACGGCGCCGCCGCGGAGGGCCTGCCGTGACCCGCAAGCGCCGCCGGATGCTGGTGCTGGCCCTCGCCATGGGGCTGCTCGGCAGCGCCACCGCGCTCGTCCTGGTCGCCTTCCAGGACAGCCTCGTCTTCTTCTACAGCCCGAGCGACGTGCTGGCGAAGGGCCCGCCCGGCGACCGCTCCTTCCGCCTCGGCGGTCTGGTCGAACCGGCCAGCGTCGCCCGCTCGGAGGATGGCCGCACCATCCATTTCCGGGTCACCGACGGCGCCAACGCCATTCCCGTCGCCTATCGCGGCGTCCTGCCCGACCTCTTCCGCGAGGGGCAGGGCGTCGTCACCGAGGGGCGGATGCTGGCCGACGGCCGCTTCGAGGCCCGCGAGGTGCTGGCCAAGCACGACGAGACCTACATGCCGCGCGAGGTGGCGGACGCGCTGAAGAAGTCCGGCCACTGGAAGGAAGGCGAGCCGCCGCCCGCCGGCGGCCGTCCGGCGGCCCGCCCCTGAGCCGGACCCCATGATCGCCGAACTCGGACATTTCGCGCTGGCGCTGGCGCTCCTGGTGGCCGTCGTCCAGGGCACCCTGCCGCTCTGGGGCGCCACCAGCGGCGACCGGCGGCTGATGGCGCTGGCCGCTCCCGCCGCCGTCGCCCAGGGCGTCCTCGTCCTCGGCGCCTTCGCCGCGCTCACCCATGCCTTCGTGGTCTCGGACTTCTCGGTGGCGCTGGTCGCCCAGAACAGCCATTCCGCCAAGCCGCTCCTCTACAAGGTCACGGGCGTCTGGGGGAACCACGAGGGCTCGATGCTGCTCTGGGTCCTGATCCTCGCCCTCTTCGGGGCGGCGGTCGGGCTCTTCGGCGGCAACCTGCCGCCGCGCCTGAAGGCGCGGGTGCTGGCCGTGCAGGGGCTGGTCGGCATCGGCTTCCTGCTCTTCCTGCTCGCCACCTCCAACCCGTTCCTGCGCCTCGACCCGGCTCCGGCGGACGGGCGCGATCTCAACCCGCTGCTTCAGGACCCCGGCCTCGCCTTCCATCCGCCGATGCTCTACCTCGGCTATGTCGGGACCTCCGTCGCCTTCTCGTTCGCCGTCGCCGCCCTGATCGAGGGGCGGGTCGACGCGGCCTGGGCGCGTTGGGTCCGGCCGTGGACCCTCGCCGCCTGGTGCGCGCTGACGCTCGGCATCGCGCTCGGCAGCTGGTGGGCCTACTACGAGCTCGGCTGGGGCGGCTGGTGGTTCTGGGACCCGGTCGAGAACGCTTCGTTCATGCCGTGGCTGGTGGCGACGGCGCTGCTGCACTCGGCCATCGTGGTCGAGAAGCGCGATGCGCTGAAGGGCTGGACCATCCTGCTCGCCATCCTCGCCTTCTCGCTCAGCCTCCTCGGCACCTTCCTCGTCCGCTCGGGCGTGCTGACCTCGGTCCACGCCTTCGCCGTCGACCCGGCGCGCGGCGTCTTCATCCTGGCGCTGCTGGTGATCGTCATCGGCGGCTCGCTCGTCCTCTATGCGGTGCGGGCGCCGGCGCTGGCGCCGGGCGGTCTCTTCGCGCCGGTCAGCCGCGAGGGCGCGCTCGTCCTCAACAACCTGCTGCTCGCCACGGCGGCGGCGACGGTCCTGGTCGGCACCCTCTACCCCCTGGTGCTGGAGGCGGTGAGCGGCGCCAAGGTCTCGGTCGGCGCCCCCTATTTCGAGGCGACCTTCGTGCCGCTGATGGTGCCGCTCGTCGTCGCCATGGCGGTCGGGCCGCTGCTCGCCTGGAAGCGCGCCGACCTCGCCGGCGCGATGGCGCGGCTGTGGGTGGCGGCCGCGGCCGGCGTCGCGGCCGCGCTCCTGGCGCTCTGGCTGATGGGCGGTCGGCCGGTGCTGGCGCTCGTCGGCATGGCACTCGCCGCCTGGCTGGTGGTCGGGGCGGGAATCGACATCGCCGAGCGCGTCCGCCTCTTCCGCATCCCGGCCGGCGCCAGCCTGTCGCGGGCCCGCCACCTGCCGCGCGCGGCCTGGGGGGCGGCGGTCGCCCACGCCGGCACCGGCATCCTGGTGGCGGGCGCCGTCGCCGCCTCGGCCTGGAAGAGCGAGCTGGTCGAGATCGTGCCGGTCGGCGGCGAGGCCCGGCTCGGTGCCTACGTCTACCGGCTCGAGCGCGTCGACGCGGTTCCCGGCCCCAACTGGCGGGCCGAGCAGGCGACGGTGACGATCCGCTCCGGCGACCGGGTGATCGCCACCGTGCATCCGGAAAAGCGGTTCTACCCCGTGCAGGCAATGCCGACGACGGAGGCCGCCATCCATACCCGCTGGGTCGTCGACCACTACGTCGTCCTGGGCGATCCGGACGGCAAGGGAGCCTGGACCATGCGCATCTACCACGAGCCGCTCGTGCCGTGGCTCTGGATCGGCGCCGCGATCATGGCCGCGGGCGGCCTGCTGTCGCTGAGCGACCGGCGCCTGCGCGTCGGCGCACCCGCCCGCCGGCGTGCGCCCGCCGCCGCCGCGCGCGCCTGATTCCGCGCGCCCGACCAGCCGGTCCGTCCCATGCGCCGCCTGCTCTACATCGTCCCCGCGCTCCTGTTCGCGCTGGTCGCCGCCTGGCTGCTGGCCGGCCTCGGCCTGGATCCCAAGACCCTGCCGTCGGCGATGATCGACAAGCCGGCGCCGACGTTCGACCTGCCGGCACTGGCCGACGACGGACCGCGCTTCCGGACCGCCGATCTCGGCGGCGAGGTGGCGCTGGTCAACGTCTTCGCCTCCTGGTGCGTGCCGTGCCGGGCCGAGCATCCGCTGCTGATGCGGCTCGCCAGCGAGAAGGGCGTGCCGATCCACGGCATCAACCACAAGGACAAGCCGGCCGACGCCCGGCGCTTCCTGGACCAGCTCGGCAACCCCTACCGCCGCATCGGCGTCGATGCCGACGGCCGCGCCAGCATCGAATGGGGGGTCTATGGCGTGCCCGAGACTTTCGTCGTCGACCGCGCCGGCCGCATCCGCTACCGCCATGTCGGTGCGCTCGGCCCGCAGGATTTCGAGCCGCTGCTGCAGATGATCGAGCGGCTGCGGCGCGGCTGATGCGGGCGCTCCTTGTCCTGCTGCTGCTCGCCGCCTCCGCCTTCGCGGTCGAGCCGGGCGAGCGTCTCGCCGACCCGGCGCTCGAGGCCCGCGCCCGCGCCCTGTCGCAGGAACTGCGCTGCCTCGTCTGCCAGAACCAGTCGATCGACGATTCCAGCGCCCCGCTCGCCCGCGACCTCCGCCTGCTGGTGCGCGAACGGCTGGCGGCCGGCGACGACGATGCCGCCGTCCGCTCCTTCCTCGTCGCCCGCTACGGCGACTTCGTGCTGCTGCGCCCGCCGGTGAAGGCGGCGACGCTGGCCCTGTGGCTGGCGCCGCCGGCGACCCTGGTGCTGGGCGCCGCCGTCGCGGTCCTGGCGCTCCGGCGTCGGCGCCGCCCGGCGGCGGCGGGCCTTTCGGAGGCCGAACGGGCCCGGGTCGCGGCCCTCCTCGCCGACGCCGGGGACGGTTCGCCCGGCGCGGCGCCCGGGCGGGACGGCCGATGACGATGTTCTGGGCGCTGGCTGCCCTGACGGCGGCGGCGGTGGTCGGGCTGCTGGTGCGGCCGCTGCTGCGGGCTGGCGGCGCCGGCGCGGATCGTCTCGCCTACGACCTCGAGGTCTATCGCGACCAGTTGGCGGAGGTCGAGCGGGCGCGGGCCGCGGGCGAGGTCGGCGAGGAGGAGGCGGCGGGCTCCCGGCTGGAGATCGAGCGCCGCATCCTGGCCGCCGCCGACCGCGGCGCGGCCGAGCGGTCGTCCGCCGGCGGCTCCGCTTCCGGCCGGCACGCCGCCGCCGCGATCGCGCTGGCGCTGCTGCTGCCGGCGGGCGCGCTCGTCGTCTACGGCTGGCACGGCGCACCGCGCCAGCCGGGGCAGCCGCTCGCCCAGCGCGGCCTGCCGGCCCCGGACGCCGGCGACCCGCGGGCCCAGGACGAGGCCGTCGCCGCACTGGTCCGCCGGCTCGAGGAGCGCCCGGATGACATCGAGGGCTGGGAGCGGCTGGCCCGTGCGCTGGTCCGGCTGCAACGCTTCGCCGACGCGGCCGAGGCCTACCGCCACCGGCTCGGCCTCGGCGCCGAGCGCCCGGACCTCCACGCCCAGCACGGCGAAGCCCTGACCCTGGCGGCGGGCGGCATCGTCACCCCCGCTGCCCGGGCGGCCTTCGAGCGGGCGGGCGCGGACCCGCGCGCGCTCTATTTCCTGGGCGAGGCGGCGGCGCAGTCGGGCGATCTCGACGCGGCGATCCGGCGCTGGACGGCGCTGGAGGCGGCGTCGGCCGCCGATGCCCCGTGGCGCCCGATGCTGCGGCGCCGCATCGAGGAGGCGGCGCGCGAGCGCGGCGTGCCGGTGCCAGCCCCGGCCACGGGCACGCCGGCGCTGCCGCCCGGCGGCGAGGCGGTCATGCGCCTGTCGCCGGAGGAGCGGGCGCAGGCGATCCGCGGCATGGTCGCCGGCCTCGAGGAGCGGCTCCGGAGCCAGCCCGAGGATCGCGAAGGCTGGCGGCGGCTGGTGCAGGCGCTGCATGTGCTGGGCGAGCCGGCGCGGCTGGCAGCGGCGCTCGAACGGGCGGTCGCGGCCCATCCCGACGACATCGAGCTGCGGCTCGACCTCGCCAACAGCCAGCTCGAACGGGCGGGCGGCGACGACGTGCTGCCGCCGGACTTCGTCGGGACGATGCGCGAGGCGGCGCGCATCGCCCCGGACCATCCCCAGGTGCTGTGGTATCTCGGCCGCATCGCCGCCGACGAGGGTCGGCCGGAGGAGGCGCGGCGGCTCTGGACCCGCCTCCTCGACCGCCTGCCGCCCGCCTCGCCCGCTCGCGCGGCGGTCGAGGCCCGCCGGGCGGCGCTTCCCGAAAAATAATCGAATCGGGCGTGAACCTTTTGGGGGGCTCGGGCGTCTCTACCCATGAGAGCGCGATCCCCCTCCCCAAGAAGTCGCTCTCGACCTCGCTTCCCCGAGCGAAGGGCCCGGCCGATCCCCCCTCCGGCCGGGCCCGTCTTGTTTGGGGCCGTCTTGTCTGGGCCGCTCAGTCCAGCGCCAGCGTCAGGCTCTTGAGGTAGGCGCTCTCGGGCAGCAGCGGGTGGACCGGATGGTCCGGTCCGGCGCCGCCGGTGCGCAGGATGCGGCCGCTGCGGCCGGCATCGGCCAGCCCGCGCGCCACCTGCTCGCCGAACAGCGGCAGGTCGACATTGTGCGAGCAGGACGCGATGAAGAGGTAGCCGCCCGGCGCCGTCACCTGCGCCGACAGCCGCGCCAGCTTGCGATAGCCGCGGGTGCCCGACGCCAGGTCCTTGCGTGACTTGACGAAGGCGGGCGGGTCGACGACCACCACCTCCCAGCGCTCACCGTCGCGTCCCCGCGCCTCCAGGTCGGCGAAGACCTCGGCGCGCTTGAAGGAGCAGGTCTCGCCGACCCCGCTGAGACGCGCCGCCTCGGCCCCGGCGGCCAGCGCCGCCTCCGAGCGGTCGATCGCGAGCACGCTCCTGGCCCCGCCCAGCGCCGCCGCCACGGCGAAGCCGCCGCCGTAGCTGTAGCAGTCGAGCACCCGCTGGTCGCGCGCCAGCCGGGCGACCCAGGCGCGATTGTCGCGCTGGTCGAAGAACCAGCCGGTCTTCTGGCCGCCCAGCACGTCGACCGGGAAGCGGCCGCCATTCTCCTCGATCTCGACCGGGCCGGTGACCTCGCCGAGCGCGACCTCGACGCCGATCGGCAGCCCTTCCTGGGTGCGGGCCGGGCTGTCGCCGCGCAGGACGACGGCGGCGGGCGACACCAGCGCCTGCAGCCCCTGCAGCACCGACGGCCACAGCAGCGCCATCCCGGCCGTGTTGACCTGCACCGCCAGGACGTCGCCGTAGCGGTCGACGATCAGCCCCGGCAGCCCGTCCGCCTCGGCATGGACGAGGCGGTAGAAGGGACGGGGATAGAGCCGCTCGCGGATGTCGAGCGCCCGGCGCAGGCGGCGGCGGACGAACTCGTCGTGGATGTGGCTGCCGGCCTCGCGCGTCAGCACCCGCGCCGCGATCAGCGTGTGCGGGTTGAAGGTGGCCGCCGCGATCTGGGTACCATCGGCGGTGACCACGGTGACGAGGGTGCCGGGCGGCAGCGCCTTGGCGGCCGCATCCATCTGGATCTCGTTGGAGTAGATCCAGGGGTGGCCGTGGCGGGCGCGCTTTTCGTGGCCGGGCAGGAGGGTGATCCGCGGCCGCGTCTTGGGTTGGTCTTGCATGGCGGCGCAGCATAGGGATGCGCCGGGCGGAGGCAAGTGCGGCTCAGCCCGCTTCCCAGGCGGCGAGGATGCGCCGGCGCATCGCCGCGTCCGGCAGCGGGCCGCGCCCGGCGGCGGCATTGTCGGCCATGTGCGCCGGGCGGCTGGTCCCGGGGATGACGCAGGTCACCGCCGGATGGCCGAGGACGAACTTCAGCAGCAGCTGCGCCCAGCTCGTGCAGCCGAGTTCGGCCGCGACGCCCGGCAGCGGCCGATCCCGGAGGCCACGCAGCAGCCCGCCGCCGCCGAAGGGCTGGTTGACCAGGACGGCGATGCCGCGCTCGGCCGCCAGCGGCAGGATGCGCCGCTCGACCGCCCGGTCGTCGAGCGCGTAGTTGATCTGGACGAAGTCGAGCGCCTCGGCCCGCATCACCGCCTCCAAGGCGTCGTGGGCGGACTCCGTGTAGTGGGTGACGCCGAGATGCCCGATCCGGCCTTCCGCCTTCCAGTCCCGCAGCGTCGCCAGATGGGTCCGCCAGTCGAGGAGATTGTGGACCTGCATCAGTTCGATGCGCTCGCGCTGCAGCAACGTCAGCGACCGGCGCATCTGGTCGATCCCGGCCTCCCGGCCCGTGGTCCAAACCTTGGTCGCCACGAAGGCCCGGGCATGTCCGTCGATGCCGGTCAGGAGGTCGCCCACCGCCTCCTCGGAGCGGCCGTACATGGGCGAGCTGTCGATCACCGACCCGCCGGCGGCGAAGAGCGTCCGCAGCACCTGGGCGAGCGGTTCCCGGCCGGGGCCGGGCGCGACGTCGAAGGTGCGCCAGGTGCCGCAGCCGACGACCGGCAGGGTGCGGCCGGTGGACGGGATGGTCCGCTTCAGCATCGGTTCCGCCGCCACGGCGCCGGCCGTCCGCGCCGCCACCGCGCCGGCGGCGAGGCGCAGGAAGGCCGCGCGGGAGAGATCGGGCGGCGGCATTCCGGCATCCGTCCGGTCAGGCGCCGGCCAGCTGCAGGGCCCGCGCCTTGAACGCCTCGGGATAGGGCACCGCCTTGCGCGCCCTGGTGTCGAAGCACACCGAGACGGCCTCGCTGGTGGCGATGCAGCGCCCGTCCTGGAAGAGGCCCTGGACGAGGCGGCAGGACGAACGGCCGAACCCCAGGATGCGGGTGCCGATGCGCACCTTGCCCGGGAAATGGGCCTCGGCCAGGAACTCGATCGTCACCTTGGCCAGCGACAGGCCGAGCACCGGGTTCTCCTGCTGCAGGTTGCCGGCGCGCTCGAAGGCCACCCGCCCGCCTTCGCAGAACTGGGCGATGGCGACGTTGTTGACATGGCCGTTGGTGTCCATGTCGCCGTAGCGCAGGATTTCCTCCCGCCACAGCCGGAACATCGCGGGGTTGGTGGGGTCGAGGGTGCCCACCCCGACGGTCGCCGCCGTCACTTGGCCGGCTGCGCCTGGTCGGCGAGGGCGTAGCCGCGCGAGCGCATGCAGGAATAGACCTCGTCGTCCTGGCGGCCGGTGGTGCGCGCGTCGGAGATCTCGCGCCGCGTCAGCATCGAACCCGACCGCCGGTAGTCGTCGCCGCGGGTCGACATGATGTCGCTCTCGATGCGGGCGTCGCGCTCGACCGCCGGCTGGGCGAGGCGGACGCACTCGCGATAGTCGGCGCGCATCTGCGCCTCGTCGGTGCCGGGCTTGACCCAGCTCTGGCCGGCGCAGCCGGCCAGGACGAGGCCGAGCGCGGCCAGGGCGGAAAGCGTCGGAAGCGGGCGTCGCATGGCAGCCTCGGTCGGCAAGGGGATTCGGGCGATGGCGCCAGTCTATCACGCCGGCGGCGGTTGGCGCGCGGCGTCGGCCCGCCCGCGCTCGGTCCCCTCGCACTCGGCCCGTTCGCGCTCCGCCAGCCGCTCGAGGAGGGCGAGCCGGTCCGGCGCGTCGAGGCGCGGCCAGGCCGAGATCTCGGCGATGGTCCGCCGGCAGCCCTGGCAGAAGCCGGTGTCGGGGTCGAGCCGGCAGATGCCGACGCAGGGCGACGGGATGTCCCAGGCACGCATCGCCGGCACCATAGCGCCTCAGGGGCGCAGGTCCATGTCGAGATGGACGTAGTCGCCGCGATAGGTCACCTCGGCCAGATAGATGACGGTTCCGGCGGGGTCGCTCAGGACGCGCCGGACCTCCGCGATCGGCTCGTTGACCGGAATTCCGAGCAGGCCGGCGATCGCCGGGTCGGCCTTCGAGATCTCCAGCGTCTGCCGAGCGCGGGCGACGACGAGGCCCGGGAGGGCCACCAGCACCGGCAGGATGACCTCGGTGCGGAACCGCTCGGGCGCGCGGCGGAAAACGCGCTCGTCGATGTAGATGGTGATGACGCAGTAGCGCTCGCCGCCGCGGGAATGCACCCGGCGCATGTGGAAATAGCCGGGGGCGGCCGTGCCGTCGCGCTCGGTCAGCGTCGGGGCGGCCTGCGACTCGGCGATGGTCAGCAGTTCCGGCACGTCGCCGCGATACATCTCGACCAGGTCGTCGAGCGTCGTCTCGACCTTGAGCCGCCGCTGGCCGCCACCCGAGGCGGTGACGAAGGTGCCGCGGCCGCGCTGCGGCGACACCAGCCCGTCGCGGGCGAGCAGCGCCATCGCCTGGCGCACCGTCACCCGGGCGACCTGGAACTCCGCCATCAGCTCCTCGATCGACGGCAGCATTGCGCCCTCGACCCAGGGCGCGCGGCCGATCCGGCGCCGCAGCACCTCGGCGAGCTGCAGGTAGAGGGGGATCGGGCTGGTGCCGAACAGGGGATGCGGGGTCGCGCTACGGGCTTGTGTCAAACGTCCCAACCTGAGTACGTTTCCGCCAACAGGCGAAGGTTCGCACTATAGAACGAATGGGAGGTGGAAGTGGGGGACGCGTGCGGCGCGCGGCGCTGATCCTGTCGCCCTGGCTGGCGATCGTCGCCACCTGGTATGCGGTGCATCACAGCGGGCTCATCAACCCGGCGCTGGTGCCGGCCCCGCACGCGGTCGCGGCCCGCTTCGCCGAACTGGCGCAGGGCCGGCTGCCGCTCGACGTCCTGATGTCGACGCGCCGGGTGCTGACCGGGGTGGCGCTCGGCATCGCGCTGGCGGTGCCGGCGGGCTTCCTGCTCGGCTGGTACCGGCACGTCCGCACCTTCGTCGACCCCTTGGTCAACTTCTTCCGCGCCCTGCCGCCGATCGCGCTGATCCCGCTCGTCATCGTCTATTTCGGCGTCGACGAACTGGCCAAGACCGTCATCCTCTTCTATGCGGCCTTCTTCGCCGGCGTCATCGTCATGTACGAGGGCATCGCCCAGATCAGCCCGATCTATCTCCGCGTCGCCCGCACGCTGGGCGCCAGCGATGCCGAGATCTTCCTCAAGGTCGTGGTGCCGATGACGGTGCCGCACATGCTGACCGCGCTGCGCGTCGCCCTCGGGGTCGCCTGGGCGACGCTGGTGGCGTCGGAGCTGATCGCCGCCCAGCAGGGGCTGGGTGCCCTCATCCAGGACGCTGCCTCCTTCTTCCAGCTCGACATCATCTATGTCGGCATCATCTCGATCGGCTTCATCGCGCTCGCCATGGACCTGGCGCTGCGGGCGCTGGCGCGGCGGCTGCTCGCCTGGCAGGAGCGGCTGGCATGACGGCGCGGATCGTCTTCGAGAACGTCTCGGTCGCCTTCGGGCCGCCGGACCGGCAACTCCGCGTCGTCGACGACGTCAGCTACGCCATCCATGACGGCGAGTTCGTCTCCGTCATCGGTCCCTCCGGCTGCGGCAAGACGACGATGCTGAACATGGTCGCGGGCTTCATGCAGCCGACCGCCGGCCGCGTGCTCCTCGACGGCAGGCCGGTCGCCGGGCCGGGGCCGGACCGCGGCGTCATCTTCCAGGAATACGGCGTCTTCCCCTGGCTGACGGTGCGCCAGAACATCGAATTCGGCCTGAAGCTCCGCGCCAACCGCCGCGGCGCCGCCGAGCGGGCGGAGATCAGCCGCCGCTACATGCGGCTGATGGGGCTGGAGGAGTTCGCCGACGCCTGGCCCCGGATGCTCTCGGGCGGCATGCGCCAGCGCCTGGCGCTCGCCCGCGCCTATGCCGTCTCGCCGCAGTTCCTCCTGATGGACGAGCCTTTCGGCGCGCTCGACGCCCAGACCCGAAGCGCCATGCAGAACCTGCTCCTCGAGGTGCTGCGGGCCGAGGGCAAGACGGTGATGCTGATCACCCATTCCGTCGAGGAGGCGCTCTACCTGTCGTCGCGCATCGTCGTCATGACCGCGCGGCCGACCCGCATCCGCGAGATCGTCGAGGTCCCGTTCGGCTATCCGCGGGCGGAGGCGCTGCACGAGCAGCCGGAATTCGGCCGGCTGCGCTCCCACCTGCGCGACCTCGTCATGCAGGAATATGCCGCCCAGGCGCGCCAGCGTTTCGCGGTCACCGACTGAACGATCGACCAAGGGAGGAACCAGAACCATGCAAACCACGCGCCGCCGGCTGCTCGCCGGCACCGCCGCCACGGCCGGCCTCGCCGTCCTCGGCATGCCCGCCATCGCCCAGTCGCGGACCAAGGTCCGCATCGGCTACCTGCACACGCTGGCGGTCGACGGCCAGATGTGGCTCGCCCAGCATCTCGACGCCTGGGGGAAGAACGGCCTCGAGCCCGAGTTCAAGCAGTTCACCACCGGCCTCGAGCTCTTCCAGGCGATGGTCGGCGGCAGCCTCGACATGCTGACGACGGGTGCGGTCATCTCCAACTTCCCGGCCCGCGGCCAGGGCCGGATGTTCATGGCCAACGCCGTCGAGTTCGCCACCGCCCAGCTCTGGGTGCGCGAGGACCAGGGGATCAAGGGCTTCGCCGACCTCAAGGGCAAGCGCATCGCGACGACGACCGGCACCACGGCCCACGTCTTCCTCGACACCGCGCTCCGCGCCAACGGCATCGGCCGCGGCGACGTCGAGATCCTGAACCAGCGCATGTCGGAGGCGGTGACCTCCTTCATCGCCGGCGCGGTGCCGGCCGTGGCCCTGTGGGTGCCGTTCAACGTGACGGTGCGCGACAAGGTGCCGGGGGCGAAGAAGCTGGTCGACGCCTCGGCCTACTATCCCCAGGCGGCGATCGTCTCCGGCTGGGCGGCCGGCAACGACTACCACGCGAAGAACCGCGAGGTGCTGGCCCGCGTCGTCCGCGCCTGGGCGGCCGGCAACGACATGCTGGTCCAGCGCACCGACGAGGCGCTCGACGTGCTGCAGAAGAAGCACTACCAGCAGGTGCCGCTCGCCGACCTCAAGGAGCAGTTCGGCGCCCAGAAGGCGTTTCCGACGGCGGAGTGGAAGAAGCTCTTCGCCGACGGCACGGTGACGAAGTGGCTGCAGCAGGTGACGGACTTCTATGTCGCCGCCGCCAACATCCCGAACGCGGTGCCGGCGGCGCAGTATTTCGACCCGAAGATCTTCATCGAAACGGTCCAGGGCTGAGCGCTTGGCGTCTGCGGTCTACGACTACGTCGTCGTCGGCGCCGGTTCGGCGGGGTCGGTCCTCGCCAACCGGCTGTCGGCCGACCCGACGGTCCGGGTGCTGCTGCTGGAGGCGGGCGGCCCCGACCGCAACTTCTGGGTCCGGCTGCCGGTCGGCTATTTCCGCACGATCTACGACGAGCGCTTTGCGCGCCTCTTCGAGACGGAGCCGTCCGAGGGCACGGGCGGCCGCGCCATCGTCTGGCCGCGCGGCCGCATCCTCGGCGGCTCGAGCTCGATCAACGGCCTCATCTTCATCCGCGGCCAGCACGAGGATTTCGACGACTGGGCGAAGGCGGGGGCCGCCGGCTGGAGCTACCGCGAGGTGCTGCCCTTCTTCCGGCGCCTCGAATGCTGGCGGGGTGCCCCGGACCAGTATCGCGGCGCCCATGGCGAACTGTCGGTGTCGGAGCTGCGCAACGACCACCCCGCCTGCCGCGCCTGGGTCGAGGCGGCGCAGCGCACCGGCCTGCCCTACAACCCGGACTTCAACGGCGAGACCACCTACGGCGTCGGCGCCTACCAGCTCAGCATCCGCGACGGCTGGCGGGCGAGCGCGTCGGCCGCCTTCCTGGCGCCCGTCCGCAGGCGCCCGAACCTGACCATCGCGACGGGGGCGCTCGCGTCCCGGGTGCGGTTCGAGGGCGGGGTCGCGACCGGGGTCGAATGGCTGGAAGGCCGGGCCGTCCGCAGCGCGCGGGCCGAGCGCGAGGTGATCCTCGCGGCCGGTGCCATCCAGTCGCCCCAGATCCTCCAGCTCTCCGGCATCGGGCCGGCCGACCTCCTGCGCCGGCACGGCATTCCGGTCGTCTGCGACCTGCCGGGGGTCGGCGCCAACCTCCAGGACCACTACCAGGCGCGCACCATCGTGCGCCTGCGCCGGCCGATCTCGCTCAACGACCAGGTGCGCAGCCCGATCGGCCTCGCGGCCATGGGACTGCGATGGCTGCTGAAGAATTCCGGGCCGCTGACCGTGGGGGCGGGGCAGGTCGGCGGCGCCGCCTGCACCCCCTTCGCCGAGGGCGGGCGGCCGGATGTGCAGTTCAACGTCATGCCGTTGTCGGTCGACCGGCCGGGGACGCCGCTGCACCGCTATTCCGGCTTCACCGCCTCGGTCTGGCAGTGCCACCCGCGCTCGCGCGGCAGCCTCGCCATCCGCTCGGCGGACCCGCGCGAGCAGCCGCGCATCGCCCCCGGCTATTTCTCCGACCCGCACGACCGCAAGGTCATCGTCGCCGGCGTCCGCATGCTGCGCGAGATCTATGCCCAGCCGCCCTTCCGCGACCTGTGGGACGAGGAGGTGATGCCGGGTCCGGCGGCGGCGACCGACGACGAGATCTTCGAGTTCGTTCGGACCACCGGCGGCACGGTCTTCCACTGCGTCGGCACCTGCCGCATGGGCGAGGATGCCGGCGCCGTCGTCGATCCCGCCCTCCGGGTCCGGGGCGTCGAGCGGCTGCGCGTCATCGACGCCTCGGTCATGCCGACGGTGACCTCGGCCAACACCAACGCCGCCTCGCTGATGATCGGCGAGCGGGGGGCGGCGCTCGTGCTCGAAGCGGCGGGCGCGCGGGGGGCGACTGCGCCCGCCGCGTGACGGCACGGGGCTTGCGTCGGTGGAGCGGGCGCGATCCAGTCCGGTCGCCCCGCCGTCCCTCGTTGCAGGAGCCCGTCATGAGGACCTTCTCCGCCATCTTCGCGGCCGCCGCGGCGCTGCTGCCGGCCGCCGCCTTCGCCCATGCCGGCGCCGATCATGGCGGCGGGTTCGCCGGCGGCTTCCTCCACCCGGCGGGCGGGCTCGACCATGTCCTGGCGATGGTGATGGTGGGCGTGCTGGCCTGGCAGATCGGCGGCCGTGCCCGCTGGCTGGTGCCGGCCGCCTTCGTCGCGGTGATGGCGCTGGGCGGCCTCGCCGGTGCGGCCGGGGTCGCACTGCCGCTGGTCGAGGCGGGGATCGCGCTCTCGGTCGTGGCGCTCGGGCTCGCGATCGCAACCGGCGCGCGCTGGCCGGTCGCGGCCGCGATGGGCATGGCCGGGCTCTTCGCCGTCTTCCACGGCCATGCCCACGGCGCCGAGATGCCGGCGGGCACCGGTGCGGCCGCCTATGCCGCGGGCTTCCTGGCGGCGACCGCGCTGCTCCACGGTGCCGGTCTCGCGCTCGGCGCGCTCGTCGGCCGCGCCGGCATGGCGGCCGTGCGCGGCGCCGGGGCCGCGGCCGCGCTGGCGGGCGTCGCGATCCTGGCCGGGGTGCTCTGAGCGTCAGTCGCCGACGGCGGCCCCGTCGCGCCTGGGGTCGGCGGCGCCGACCCAGCCCGACGGCGTGCGGGCGATGCCGGCGAGGCCGCTCTGCGTCACCGCGGTCTTCGCCTCGTGCCCCATGGATCGGAGTGCCTCGGTGAGGCCGGCGGCGGGGCTGTCCTGCTCCAGTTCGCTCGGCCCGTTGGCGTTGTGCCAGTGCGGCTGCGCCAGCGCCGTCGCCAGGTCCTGCTTCCAGGCCAGCACGCCGAGCCCGGCCTGGGCGATGTAGCTCGGAATCCGGGCGCCGCCGGCGGCGCCGATCGCCAGCACCGGACGGTCGTCGGCATCGAAGACGATGGTCGGCGCCATCGAGGTGTAGGGGCGCTTGCCGGCCGCCATGCGGTTGACGGCGGGCCTGCCGTCGCGCTCGGCCTGCGAGGCGAAGTTGGTGAGTGCGTTGTTGAGGAAGAACCCGCCGACCGCGATGCCCGACCCGAAATAGAGGTTGATCGTCGTCGTCATCGAGACGATGCGCCCGTCGCCGTCGACGATCGCGAGATGGCTGGTCGCGGCCTCGCTCCACGGCTCGGAGGGGGCGATGTCGGCGCGCCGGCCGGGCGGGTCGCCGGCCGCGGCCCGGCCCATGCTGGCCTCGGCGCGGATCAGCCGGGCCCGGGCCGCAAGGTAGCCGCCGTCGACCAGCCCCGCGGTCGGCACCGCTTCGAAGTCGGGATCGCCGACATGGAGGAAGCGGTCGGCATAGGCAAGCCGGCTCGCCTCCAGGAAGAGGTGCGCCGCCGCGGCGCCGTCGGGGGCGAGGCCGGCGATGCCGAGCCCGCCGGTCATGGCGAGGATCTGGAGGGCGACGATGCCGCCATAGGAGGGCGGCGGCATGGTGCAGAGGCGGTGGCCGAGCGCCGCCCGGCACAGGGGCTCGCGCTCGCGCGGGCGGTAGGCGCCGAGGTCGGCCTCGGCGAGGAAGCCCGGCACGGCATCGGCCGCGACCGCGGCGACGATCGCCCGGGCGAGGTCGCCGCGATAGAGCGCGTCGGGCCCCTCGGCGGCGAGGCGGCGCAGGGTCTCGGCCTGGGCGGCGTTGCGCACGCGGGCGCCGACCGGCTTCGGCTGCCCGTCCTCCTCGAGCCACTCCGCCCGCAGCGCCGGGTCGGCGACGCGCCTGCCCTGGACCGTCAGCGCATGGTGCAGGTAGGCCGGCAGCGGGAATCCCTCCTCGGCAGCCCGGATCGCCGGCTGGAAGAGGTCGGCCCAGGGCAGCCGGCCCTCGCGTCCGTGCAGGTCGGCCAGCATGGCGACGGCGCCGGGCACCCCGACCGAGCGGCCCGAGAAGCGGACGCGGTCGATCGGCAGGTGGCTGCCGTCCGCGTCGACGGTCAGGCTCTCGGTCGCCCGGGCGGGCTGCGCCGCGACGCCGTCGAAGGCGCGCACCCGCCGGGTGGCGGGGTCCCACAGCAGCAGGAAGGCGCCGCCGCCGATGCCGGACGCGTGCGGCTCGACGACCGAGAGCGTCATCTGCACCGCGACCGCGGCGTCGACGGCGTTGCCGCCCGCATCGAGGATGCTCTTGCCGGCGGCCGACGCCAGCGGATGGGCGGAGGCGACGACCCGGTTCTCCGCTGCCGCCGACAGCGGCACGAGGAGGGCGAAGGCGAGGGCGGCGATGCGGCGGACGGACATGGCGGCTGCTCCGGCTGCGGGGCGACGCCCTTCCTGCACCCGCGGGCCCGCGTCGGGCAAGCGCCTACGGCTTCAGCTTGTAGCCCGCGCGGAAGAGGCGGTGGCAGGCGAGCCACAGGAGGGCGTCGGCGGCCAGGACGACGGCGTAGCCGACCGCACGGCTGCCGTCGGCATGGCCGATGAAGCCCGCCCGGAAGCCGTCGATCAGGTAGAAGAAGGGATTGAGATGGGCGACGAAGGCCCATTCCGGCGGCAGCCGCTCCACCGAATAGAAGGTGCCGGAGAGGAAGGCGAGCGGGGTCACGACGAAGTTGGTGACGGCGGCGATATGGTCGAATTTCTCCGACCACAGGCCGGCCAGGATGCCGACGAGCGCCAGCATCAGCGATCCGGCCACGGCGTGGAACAGGATGGCCGCCGGGTCGGCGACCGGCAGGCGGACGAAGAGCGCGATCGCCAGCCCGACGACGAGGCCGACGACGAGCCCCCGGGTCATGCCGCCCAGCGCGAAGCCGGCTGTCAGCACCGCCGGCGACAAGGGCGGCATCAGCAGGTCGACGACATTGCCCTGGACCTTGGCGTTGACCAGCGACGACGAACTGTTGGCGAAGCCGTTCTGGACGATCGCCATCATGACGAGGCCGGGGGCGAGGAACTGGACGTAGGGCACGCCGCCGACGGTCCGGTCCGCCCCGCCCAGCGCCAGCGTGAAGACGGCGAGGAAGAGGAGCGTCGTGACGAGCGGCGCCAGCACCGTCTGCACCGCGACCTTGAAGAACCGGGTCACCTCCTTGCGGTAGAGCGACCACAGCCCCTGCCGGTTCTGGCCGGCATAGGGGCGCCAGCGGCCCGGTTCGGCGACCGGGGTCATTGCGCCGGCCCCCGGTCCTGCCCGAGGGCCGGCGGCGGGGCGGCATCGGGGCGGCGCAGCCCGGGCTCGCCGACCACCACCTGGTGCGGGAACGGGATCTCGATGCCGGCCTGGTCGAAGGCCAGCTTCATGCGGCGGTTGAACTCGCGCGAGACCGACCATTGCTTGCCGGGCGGCGTGCGGATGCGGGCGCGGACGACGATGGCGCTGTCGGCGAAGCGCTCGACGCCCAGCATCTCGAGCGGGGCCGAGATCATGACGGCGAAGGCGGGGTCGGCGCGCATCTCCTCCTCGATCCGGCGCAGCACGTCCATCGCGAGCGCGAGGTCGGTCGAGTAGGCGACGTTGGCGTCGATCACCGCGAAGCTGAAGTCGCGGGTCATGTTCTTGACCGAGGTCACGTTGGAGAAGGGCACGGTATGGACCGAGCCCGTGAGGTCGCGCAACCGCATGGTGCGGATGCTGAGGCCCTCGACGACGCCGCTGCGCCCGTCGACCTCGACCACGTCGCCGATGTTGATCGTGCCCTCGATCAGGATGAAGAGGCCGGTGATGACGTCCTTGACCAGCGCGTTGGCGCCGAAGGCGACGGCGATGCCGATGATCGAGGCACCGGCCAGGAGCGGCGCGATGTTGACCCCGATCTCGGAGAGGGCGACCAGGACGAAGATGGTCGCCAGGACGACCATGGCGACGTTGCGGATCAGCGGCAGGAAGGTGCGCAGCCGGACCGCGCTGCCCGCCGTCGGCGCCTGCCGCGACAGGCGCTGCAGCGAACGCTCGATGATGCGGTCGACGACCTCCCAGACGAAGAGCGCCAGCAGCCCGACGACGACGATGGAGACGAGGCCGCCGGTCAGCCGCTGGCCGAAGGAGGAGGAGAGCCAGTCGAGCGAGCGCAGGCCCCAGGCCTGGAGCAGCAGGATGACGACGACGAGCGCGATGGCGGTCGAGGCGACGATGCCGACGATCGCGATGTAGCGGTTGGCGCGCAGTTCGATGTTGGGGAACTCGCGCGCCAGCGCCGGGGCGACGGCGAAGACGCGCCGCAGCAGGCGCCGCGTCCCGGCCTGGGCGAGCGCGCCCGCGGCGATGACGACGACCGACAGGGCCGACGCCCGGAGCACGAAGGCGAAGCCGCTCGGGATCTGCAGGAGCCAGACGATCGCCAGCATCGCCACATAGACGAGCGCCACCAGGTGCCAGGTCTCCGCCAGCCACGCGCAGAAGGCGGTGGCGACCCGGGGCTGGGGTGGGCCGCCGTCCGAGCGGCTGCGCAGCCAGTCCGAGACCGCGACCCGGTTCTGCAGGACGAAGACGGTGGCGAGGCCGGCCAGCACGAGGCCGAGCACGCGCTCGACGAGCTGGTAGATCGAGACCGGCAGGCCGACCAGGAAGGCGATGTCGAGCACCGCGAAGCCGTAGATGCCGAGCCCGACGAAGCGGCGGACCCAGATCATCACGTAGTTGGCGGTCTCGTCGCCGAGCGGCAGCAGCCGGAGACCGGGCGCGTCGGGCATCAGGGCGGCGCGGGCGAGCGCGACGACGATGCCGGCGAGCGCCACCGCCCGCACCACCGTGAGGCTGACGAAGCGGGCCGCGAAGTCGGGCGGCAGCAGGGCCAGCGTGCCGTAGGCGATGCCGACGAAGGCCGCGACCGGCAGCAGTTCGAGGAAGGCGCGCAGCAAGAGGAACGGCAGCCGCCGCACCCGGCCCACGGCCTGCCGGCGGGCGATCGCCTGGCGCGGTCGGCGCAGCGCCCACCAGGTGACGAGCTCGACCAGGACCGCCGCGCCGAAGACGATGGCGAGTTCCGTCAGGATCCCGAGCCAGCGGGTGCGGCTTTCGGCATCGTCGAACTGGTCGACCAGCCAGTCGGCGAGTCCCGGGATGTTGGCGGCCAGGATGCCGGCGTCGACGATGGCGCGGACGACCGCGTCGGCCGCCCGCGCCACCTGCGCGAGCACGGCCTCGCCGGTCGACGGGTCGTCGCGCACCACGGGCCGGTCGGCCGCCGGGGTGCGCCCGGCCTGGGACAGGAGGCGCAGCTGGCGGATCAGTTCCTCGCGCCGGGCAGGGTCCTCGAGCAGCTTCGCCAGCCGTTCGGCCTCGGCGGCCTCGGCGGCATCGGCCTGCGTCGGGGCGGCGCCGGCCTTGCCGCCGGACGCCAGCAGCGACGGTGGGACCTGGGCGAGGGACGGGACCGCGGCGGCGGCGAGGATCAGCGCGACGAGGGCGAGCAGCAGCCGACGGAAGACGGGCGGCGGGACCGCGAGGGGAACCGGCATCGGGACTCCATGGCGGGGGCGGCCCCGGTCAGTCGAGCGGCGACCAGGGCGTCATGGTGAGGACGAGGAAGAGCGCGAAGGCGACCAGGATCAGGCCCGAGGCGCGCGACACCCAGACGAGATGGATCTCGCGCACCAGGTGGCGCACGCCCCCGGCGATGCCGCAGAGCAGGAACCACCAGGCGAGCGAGCCGGCGAAGACCCCGGCGACCAGCATGCCGGCCCGGCCCCAGGTCGCCTCTTCGCCGGAGAGCCCGGCGGCGGCGAACACGCCCGCGAAGGCGAGGATGGTGATCGGGTTGGTGACCGTCAGGATGAAGGTCGAGGCGAAGGCGCCGAAGAGGTTCTCGCCGCTGATCGGTGCCGGCGTCACGTCGCGGGCGCCGATCAGTGCCCGGCCGCCGATGAAGAGCAGGAAGGCGGCGCCGACCGCCTTCAGCCAGCCCTGGTGGCCGATCAGGAAGTCGGAGATCACCGTCAGGCCGAAGGCCGCGACGATGCCGAAGAGGGAGTCGGCGACGGCCGCGCCCAGCCCCGAGACGAAGCCGTAGAACGGCCCCTCGAAGATCGTGCGCCGGACACAGAGCACGCCGACCGGCCCGACCGGGGCGGCGATGATGACCCCGGCGATGACGCCCTTGATGAAGAACAGGCTGAGGAGGGACAGGGGCAGCTCCCGGTTGCTGGGCCGCCTCCTCCCGGTTGGCCGCCGCTGGATCGCACGGGCGCCGCCGCCCGCGGTGCGGCGGCAGCGCACCTACCCCATAGAGGCGGCGGCGGCGGAACGCAACGTCCGGGATAGCCGCATCCCGGCCCCGGCCCCGCCGTTGACGGCGGCGCGCGGCGGTCGATAGCTTGCCGCAGCCGGCTCGAACGCGGAGGAAACATGTTCGCCCTGAGGCACGCATCGTCCGGTCTTCTCGCCTTCCTGGCCGTTCTCGTGACGGCGACCGTGGCGCGCGGCGAGGCGGTCAGCGTCGCCGCGCTGCGCCTGTCCTCGTCCGGGCCGCTGTTCATCGCCCAGGATCGGGGCCATTTTGCGGCAGAGGGGCTGGAGGTCTCGTTCAAGTTCTTCACCGCCGCCCAGCCGGTGGCGGTCGCGGTGACCACCGGCGACGCCGATTTCGGCGTCACCGGGCTGACCGCGGGCTTCTACAACCTCGCCGGCAAGGGCGCCCTCAAGATCGTGGCGGCGCAGTCGTCGGACGTGCCGGGTTTCCATCTCAGCGCCTATCTGGCGACCTCGAGGGCCGTCGAGGCCGGGCTCCGGACCCTGGCGGACTTCCCCGGCCGCAGCCTCGGCATCACCCAGACGGGCTCCACCTTCCACTACATGATCGGGCTGCTGGCCCGGAAGGAAGGGTTCGACCTCGCCCGGGTGCGCCTGGTTCCCCTGCAGTCGATCCCCAACATGGTCTCCGCCTTCAAGGGCGGGCAGGTCGACGCCGTGATCCTGCCGTCCAGCGTGGCGCTGCCGATGATCGCCTCGGGCGAGGGGACGCTGCTCGGCTGGGTCGGCGACGTCACCCCGTGGCAGCTCGGCGCCCTCTTCACCTCCGGCCGGGCCGCCGCCGACCGGCGGCCGCTCGTCGCCCGCTTCGTGCGCGCCTACGCCCGGGGCGCGGCCGAGTACCATGGCGCCTTCAACCGCCGCGACGCCGCGGGGCGGGCGGAGCGCGGCCCCGACTACGATGCCCTGATGGCGATCCTGGAGAAATACACCCAGCAGCCGGCCGCGCGCCTCGCCACCGGGCTTCCCTACGTCGATCCCGCCGGCCGCCTCGACGTCGGCGACGTCCACGCCCAGGTGCGCTGGTGGCAGGCGCAGAAGATGGTCGATGCGGGCGTCGACGCCGCCGCCATCCTCGATCTCGGCTTCGTCGACGGGCATCGCAACGTGCCGCGCTGACCGGGTCGCCGGGCGGGTCGGCGATGGAACTCCTGGTCGAGGGCGTCGGCCACGCCTACGGCGACCTGCCGGTGCTGGAGGGGATCGAACTCGCGGTCCGCGACGGCGAGATCCTGTCGCTCATCGGGCCCTCCGGCTCCGGCAAATCGACGCTGCTCGGCATCATGGGCGGCCTCCTGCGGCCGACCGCCGGCCGGGTCCTGACCCGGGGTGCCGCCCCCGCCGGCTGCCTCAACCCGCTTACCTACGTCTTCCAGGACTTCGCCCTGCTGCCGTGGCGGACGGTGGCGGCCAATGTCGGCCTAGCGCTGGAGCACCACCGGCTGCCGGCGGGCGAGCGGCGGGCGCGGATCGAAGACGCGCTCCAGCGCATGGGACTGGCCGAGTTCCGCTCCGCCTTCCCGCGCCAGCTCTCCGGCGGGATGCGCCAGCGCGTCGGCATCGCGCGGGCGCTCGTGGTGCGGCCCGCGGTGCTGCTGCTGGACGAACCCCTGTCGGCGCTCGATGCCCAGACCCGCGACCTCCTCGTCGAGGAGTTCCTCGCCGCCTGGCGACGGCAGCGCACGACCGCCGTCCACGTCACCCACAATCTCGGCGAGGCGCTGCGCTTGGCCGACCGGGTGGCGGTGCTGTCGCGCCGGCCGGGCCGTCTCCGCGAAATCCTGGCGGTCGACGTGCCGCGCGACGAGCGCGGGCGGCCGGACCGCGCGGCCCGCCTGGCCGAGCTTTCCGAGCATCTCTGGTCGCTGCTCCGCGACGAGGCGCGTGCTGCCGATCGCGAACTGGCGGGCGCGCGGTAATGGGCGCGTTGTAATGGACGACAGGCCGGCCCCGGTCCCCTTTCGCGGCGGCGGGTTCGAGCCGCGCCGGCTGCGGCTCGCGTCGCTGGCGTCGCTCGCGGGTCTCGTCCTGGCCTGGCAGGCGGCGTCGACGGGCGGGCTCGCCAATCCTCTCTTCCTGCCCTCGCCGGTCGCGGTCGCGGCCGCGCTCTGGGAGCTCGCCGAATCGGGCGCGCTCGCCCGGCATTTCGCGGCGTCGTTCGGGCGGGTCGCGGCGGGCTGGCTCGCCGGCACCGGGCTCGGGCTGGCGGCCGGGTTCGCGATCGGCATCCTCGCCGCCGCCCGCGCGGTCGGCATGCCGCTCGTGTCGGCGATCTTCCCGATCCCCAAGATCGCCGTGCTGCCGCTCTTCATCCTGTGGTTCGGCATCGGCGAGCCGTCGAAGGTGGCGACGATCGCCGCCGGCGTCTTCTTCCCGACGGTGATCGCCGCGGCCGGCGGGGTCGACCAGGTGCCGCGGTCGCTGATCCGCATGGGCCAGAGCTTCGGCCTGCCGGCCTGGGCGATCGTGCTGCGCATCGTCGTGCCGGGGGCGATGCCGACGGTGCTGGCCGGCTTCCGCATCACGGTCGCGATCGCCGTCATCCTGGTGGTCGCGGCCGAGATGATCGGCGCCGACGAGGGGCTCGGCGCCTTCGTCCTGATGGCGGGGAACCTGATGCGGACCGACCAGTTGCTGGCCGGGGTGGCGGTCCTGTCGCTGCTCGGCCTGGCAGGCGCCGGTCTGGTGTCCCTGGCCGAGCGCCTGCTGCTGCGCTGGCGCTGACGCCGCCGTGCCCTATGTTGCGTCGGGACAGGGGCTCCCCGATGGAGGTTCGACGCCGATGCGGCCTTCGCGACTCTCGACCATGTTCGCCGCGCTGGCGGCGTTCGTCTGGTCCTTCACCCCATTCGCGCTCAGCGGGCGCATCCTCAGCGACGGGAAGACGGGCATGACCGCCTACGACCACAGTTTCGAGGGCATCGACGGGCAGCCGATCGCCATGGCGGACTTCCGCGGCCGGCCGGTGCTGGTGGTGAACACCGCCTCCCAGTGCGGCTTCACGCCCCAGTACGACGATCTCCAGGCGCTGCATCGGCAGTACGGGCCGCGCGGGCTGGTCGTGCTCGGTGTTCCGTCCAACGATTTCGGCGCCCAGGAGCCCGGCACCAACCAGCAGATCCAGGCCTTCTGCGAGACCCGGTTCGGGGTCGAGTTCCCGATGACGGAGAAGCAGACGGTGGTCGGCGGCGGCGCCCATCCCTTCTTCCGCTGGATCGTCGCCGAGGCGGGCGAGGGCGCGGCGCCGCGCTGGAATTTCCACAAGTACCTGATCGACGGCGAGGGACGGCTCGTCGGCGCCTGGCCGTCGCGGGTGCGGCCGTCCGCTCCGGAGATTGCGGGCGAAATCGAAAAATTGTTGCCGCGCTGACACTTGGCCGGGCGCGCCCGGCGGGCACGGGTGCGCAACCGGGGCGTCAATAGACCCCTTGCAAATCCTGGCCGATCCCTTAAATCGGCTCGCAATCGACGGGCACCCCACCCGATGCGGGTGGGACGGGGGTGCCTTATGCGCCGTCGCGTTCGCCGGCGGCGCTTCCGGGCGAACAGGATGGGACGGGCCATGGTCGAGCAGGCAAGTGCGGCCCCCGCGACGCAGTCGGGTGGCGAGGCGATGATCTCGATTCGCGGCCTGAGCAAGCATTTCGGCAACATCGTCGCGGTCGACGACGTCAGCTTCGCGGTCGGGCGCGGCGAGGTGCTGGGCTTTCTCGGGCCCAACGGTGCCGGCAAGTCGACGACGATGAAGATGGCGACCGGGTTCCTGGCGCCGACGGCCGGCACCGCCACCATCTGCGGCTTCGAGATCCAGGACCGCCCGCTGGAGGCCAAGCGCCACATCGGCTATCTGCCCGAGGGCGCGCCCGCCTATCCCGACATGACGCCGGCGGGCTTCCTCGATTTTTGCGCCGCCATCCGCGGCATCTCCGGTTCGGCGCGGAAGCGGCGGGTCGGGGAGGTCGTCGACCGCATCGACCTCGGCGAGGTGCTGCACCAGCCGATCGACACGCTGTCCAAGGGGTTCAAGCGCCGGGTCGGCCTCGCCCAGGCGCTGGTCCACGATCCCGACGTGCTGATCCTCGACGAGCCGACGGACGGGCTCGATCCCAACCAGAAGCACGAGGTGCGCGCCCTCATCCAGGAACTGTCGGCGCGCAAGGCGATCGTCATCTCGACCCACATCCTGGAAGAGGTCCATGCCGTGTGCTCGCGGGCGATCGTCATCGCCCGCGGCCGCATCGTCGCCGACGACACCCCGCACGGGCTGGAGGCGCGCTCGCGCCACTACAATGCCGTCGCGGTGACGATCCCGGCGCCGATGCACGAGGCGGCGCGGGCCGAACTGGTGCGCCACCCCAAGGTCGCCGCCGTCGAGGTCGGGCCGGTCGTCAACGGCGCGGCGACCCTGCTGGTGATCCCCAAGAACGGCGCCGACATCGTCGGCGACGTCGGCGGCACCCTGCGCGCCCGGCAATGGCCGTTCGACCAGATCCGCGTCGAGCCGGGCCGGCTCGACGACGTGTTCCGCATCCTGACCCTGCCGCAAGTCTGAGGAGCCCCGCCCGATGCGCACGACCTGGGTGGTCTTCCGGCGCGAACTGGGGAGCTATTTCGCGACCCCCGTCGCCTACGTCTTCATCGTCATCTTCCTCGCCCTGGCGGGGGCGCTCACCTTCTTCCTCGGCAATTTCTTCGACCGCGGCCAGGCGGACCTGCAGCCCTTCTTCATGTTCCATCCCTGGCTCTACCTGTTCCTGATCCCGGCGATCGCCATGCGGATGTGGGCGGAGGAGCGCAAGACCGGGACGATCGAGCTCTTCCTCACCCTGCCGGTCTCCATCCCCTCGGCGGTGATCGGCAAGTTCCTGGCCGCCTGGGCCTTCTGCGGCATCGCCCTCGCGCTCACCTTCCCGGTCTGGCTGACGGTGCGCTGGCTGGGCCAGCCCGACGACGGCGTGATCCTGGCGAGCTACGTCGGCAGCTTCCTGATGGCGGGCGCCTTCCTCGCCATCGGCGCCTGCATGTCGGCGATGACCCGCAACCAGGTGATCGCCTTCGTGCTGGGGGCGGTCGTCTGCTTCCTCTTCACCGTGTCCGGCTCGCCCATCGTCATCAGCTTCTTCTCGGGCTGGGCGCCGCAGGCGGTCATCGACACGATCGCCTCCTTCAGCTTCCTCACCCATTTCAGCGCCATCGTTCGCGGCGTCATCGACCTGCGCGACGTGATCTTCTTCGGTTCGGCGATCGCCCTCTTCCTCTTCGCGAACGTCGTCCTCGTCGACCTGGCGAAGAGCCGATAGGTGGCCGCGATGAACGCTCCCTTCCGCCGCAACCACGCCTTCTATTCGCTGGTCGCGCTGGCGGCCGCCGCGGTCCTCTTCGTCGCCGTCAACATCCTGGCCGGGTCCTGGACCAAGCGCCTCGACCTGACCGAGCAGCGGCTCTACACGCTGTCGCCCGGCTCGCGGTCGGTGCTCGGCCAGATCGACGAGCCGATCACCGTCCGCTTCTACTATTCCGACCGGCTGGGCCGCGAGGTGCCGGCCTACGGCACCTACGCGACCCGGGTGCGCGAACTGCTGGACGAGTATTCGGCCCTCTCCGGCGGCAAGATCCGGGTCGAGCAGCTGAACCCGCTGCCCTTCTCGGACGAGGAGGACCGCGCGGTCGCCTTCGGCCTGCAGGGGGTGCCGATCACCCAGGGCGGCGAGCAGGTCTATTTCGGCCTGGCGGCGACCAACTCGACCGACGACGAGCAGGTCATTCCGTTCCTTCAGCCGGAGCGCGAGCGCTTCCTCGAGTACGACCTGACCAAGCTCGTCTACAACCTCGCCAATCCGAAGAAGAAGGTGGTCGCGCTCATCAGCGACCTGCCGCTCGAGGGCGACGTGATGGCGATGCGGATGACCGGCCGGCCGCCGCAGCCCTGGGCGATCATGGAGCAGCTCCGCGCCTTCTTCGAGATGCGGCAGCTCGGCGGCGAGGTGTCGGAGATCGGCGACGACGTGGCGGTCGTCATGGTCGTCCATCCGAAGAACCTGAACGCCCAGACCCAGTACGCCATCGACCAGTTCGTGCTGAAGGGCGGCCGGGCCATCGTCTTCGTCGACCCGAACTCCGAGGCCGAGCGGTCGCGGCCGAACCCGATGCGCGGGCCGGTCGAGGATGCCTCCTCCAGCCTCGATCCGCTGATGAAGGCGTGGGGCGTGGAGGTCGTGAAGGGCAGGGTTCTGGGCGACCGGCTCTCGGCGCGCAAGGTCAACGCCGGCGGGTCGAGCCGCATCCAGGCGGTCGACTACGTCGCCTGGCTGACGCTCCGGCCATCCAATTTCGACACGTCCGACCCGGTGACGGCGGACCTCAACCTCGTCAACGTCGCCTCGACCGGCATCGTCCGCAAGGCCGAGGGCGGCACGACCGAGATCAAGCCGCTCATCCATTCGAGCCCGGCCTCGATGGAGATCGACGCCGCCGAGTTCGCGGCGCCGGTGCCGGACGTGCTGGGCCTCCTCAACCGCTTCCAGTCGCAGAACAAGGCGGAGACGATCGCCGCCCGCGTCCAGGGGCCGGTCAAGACCGCCTTCCCCGACGGGCCGCCGAAGAAGGAGCCGCCCAAGCCCGCCTCCGACAGCGAGGAGGACAAGAAGAAGGCCGAGGAGGAGGCGAAGAAGATCGAGGCCGACCACGCCAAGGCGATGGAGAGGCACGTCGCCCAGTCGAAGCAGCCGGTCAACCTCATCGTCGTCGCCGACACCGACATCCTGGACGACCGGTTCTGGGTCAACAGCCAGGACTTCTTCGGCCAGCGCATGCAGGTGCCGACGGCCAACAACGCCGACTTCGTCGCCAACGCGATCGAGAACCTGACCGGCTCCAACGACCTGATCGGCCTGCGCTCGCGCGGCACCTCGTCGCGGCCGTTCGAGCGGGTGCAGGTGCTCCAGCGCGACGCCGAGCAGCAGTTCCGCGCCAAGGAAAAGGAGCTGCAGGACAAGCTGAAGGACGTCGAGAAGAAGCTGGCCGACATCCGCAACCAGGGTCAGGGCCAGGGTGCCCAGGCGATCCTGACACCGGAGCAGCAGCGCTCGATCGACCAGTTCCGCACCGAGATGGTGGCGACCCGCAAGGAACTGCGGGACGTCCAGCTCGCGCTCCGCAAGGACATCGACCGGCTGCAGTCGGTGGTGCAGTTCGTCAATATCGGGCTGATCCCGATCGTCGTCGCGGCCTTCGCGATCCTGCTCGGCCTCTGGCGGCGCAGCCGCCGCCGCCGCGGCCGGTCGCGCACCGCCGCCGCCCGCGCCTGACAGGAGAGGACGGAGATGCGCAAGACGACCTTCGTGTTGCTGATCGCCGCCGCCGCCGCGGCCACCGCGGGCGTCGCCTACCAGGTGGTGCGCCCCGGCGAGGCCGTGGTCTCGGCGCGCAGCGGCGAAGTCTTCCTGCCGGAACTGCAGCGCCGCGCCAACGACGTCCGCGAGTTGGTGCTGACCCGCAGCAGCGGCACGGCCACCCTGAAGCAGCAGGGCGACCGCTGGATCTTCGTCGAGAAGGGCGACTACCCGGCGAACGGCGAGCAGGTGCGCCGCGTCCTGGTCGAGCTGGCCGACCTTCGCCTCGTCGAGGCCAAGACGCGGAAGGCGGAACTCTATCCGCGCCTCCAGGTCGAGGACGTGACGGAGAAGGATTCGCGGTCGACCCTGATGACGGTGAAGGACGGGCAGGGCGCGGTCATCGCCGACGTGGTGATCGGCCGCCGCCGCATCGACCGGCTGGGCGGCGGCCGCGACTCCCTCTACGTCCGCCGCAAGGGCTCCGAGCAGGCGTGGCTCGCCGCCGGCAACGTCGACATCACGGGCGAGTTCCAGCGCTTCCTGGTGCGGCCGCTGATCGACATCAAGCCCGAGCGCATCGCCGAGGTGGCGACGATCCAGGGCGACGGGACCCGGCTCGTCATCGGCCGGGCCAAGGCCGAGGACGCGATGGCGGTGGTCGACCTGCCCGCGGGCAAGGCGGTGACGGAGAAGGACAAGGTCGAGAAGGCCGCCTCGGCCCTGGCCGGCATCGACCTCGACGACGTGCGCAAGCGCGGCGAGGCCGACATCCCCGACAATGCCGTCAAGGCCGAGATCCGTACCTTCGACGGGCTGGTGGTCAAGGTCGCGACGCACGAGACGAACTACCGCGCCTGGGCCCGCTTCACGGTCGAGACGACGCCCGAGGCCGGCGACGCGGCGAAGAAGGAGGCGGCCGCCCTCAAGGCGCGGCTCGAGCCCTACGACTTCGAGCTCCTGGGCTACAAGACCGCGCCCTTCACGACGAAGCTGGCCGACCTCGTCGGCGAAAGCTGAGGCGCCGTCCCTCTTACCGCGAACTTGTCCCGGGACAAGTTCGCGGTTTTCGGGACAATCCGGACCTGATAGCTTCCCGGCCCATGCTGTCGGGCCTGCATTCCTCCGTCTTCGCCGCCGTCGCCGCCGCGACGGACGGGCGACGTCGAGGTGGCGCGCTCGATTGACAGGTTCCGGCCCAACCCCGATATTCTTCGCTTTTCCGGGCCGCAAGTGCGGCCCGGTTCGATTTGGGGTTGGCCGATCTCCGCACCGCCAGGAGGACAGCCGATGATTTCGCCCGTGATGCCCACCTACGCCCGTGTCGACCTCGCCTTCGAGCGCGGCGACGGCGCCTATCTCTACGCGACCGACGGGCGACGCTTCCTCGACTTCTGCAGCGGCATCGCGGTCACCTGCCTCGGGCACAACCATCCGCACCTCCAGCAGGCGCTGATCGAGCAGGCGCAGAAGGTCTGGCACGTCTCCAACCTGTGGCGGATCCCGCAGGGCGAGCGGCTCGCCGAGCGGCTCGTCGCCAGGACCTTCGCCGACACCATGTTCTTCACCAACTCGGGCGCCGAGGCGAACGAGTGCGCGATCAAGCTGGTGCGCAAGTACCATGACGAGACCGGCAACCCCGGTCGCTTCCGCATCATCACCGCCGAGGCGGCCTTCCACGGCCGCACCATGACGACGATCGCGGCGACCGGCGGCTACAAGTACACCAAGGGCTTCGAGCCGATTCCCGAGGGCTTCGACCACGTCGCCTTCGCCAACACCAACGAGATGCGGGCGGCGATCCGCGACGACACCGCGGCCATCCTGGTCGAGCCGGTGCAGGGCGAGGGCGGCATCCGCCCGGCCACGGTCGAGTACCTGCGCGAACTGCGCGCCATCTGCGACGAGTTCGGCCTGCTCCTCGTCTTCGACGAGGTCCAGTGCGGCATCGGCCGGACCGGCAAGCTCTTCGCCCACGAATGGGCCGGGATCACGCCCGACGTCATGACCATCGCCAAGGGCATCGGCGGCGGTTTCCCGATGGGCGCCTGCCTTGCCACCGAGAAGGCGGCGGTCGGGCTGACCGCCGGCACCCACGGCTCGACCTTCGGCGGCAACCCGCTGGCGATGGCGGTCGGCAACGCCGTGCTCGACGTCGTCCTCTCGGACGGCTTCCTGGAGCGGGTCGAGCGGATGGGCGGCGTGCTGCGCAACCGCCTCGCCGACGTCGTGGCGAAATATCCCAAGGTCGTCGCCGAGGTCCGCGGCGCCGGGCTGATGCTCGGCCTGCGCTGCGAGGTCCCGGGCGGCGACTTCGGAACCAAGCTGCGGGAGAACGGCCTGCTCACGGTCGGCGCCGGCGAGAACGTCGTGCGGCTCCTGCCGCCGCTCATCATCGGAGAGGGGGAAATCGACGAGGCCGTGGCCATCGTCGAGAAGACATGCCGCGAATGGACACACTGACGACGGCGCCGCCGCGCCACTTCCTCGACCTCGACCGGATCGACGGGGACACCCTCCGCCGCATCCTCGACCAGGGTGCCGCCTACAAGCGCGGCGGCACCCACGCCGCCTCGGCCCGGCCGCTCGCCGGCAAGACACTGGCGATGATCTTCGAGAAGCCGTCGACGCGCACCCGCGTCTCCTTCGAGGTCGGGATGCGCCAGCTCGGCGGCGAGGTCGTGATCCTGTCGGCCGCCGAGATGCAGCTCGGCCGCGGCGAGACGGTGGCCGACACCGCGCGCGTGCTGTCGCGCTATGTCGATGCGATCATGATCCGCACCACCGCGCCCGAGAAGCTCAAGGAGCTGGCGGAGGCGGCGACGGTGCCGGTCATCAACGGCCTGACGGACGGCAGCCATCCCTGCCAGATCATGGCCGACATCATGACCTTCGAGGAGAAGAAGGGGCCGATCCGCGGCCGGGTCATCGCCTGGAGCGGCGACGGCAACAACGTCGCCGCGTCCTGGATCCATGCCGCCGTGCGCTTCGGCTTCGAGCTGCGGATCGCCAGCCCCAGGGAGCTGCAGCCCTCGCCCGAGCTGCTCGACTGGGCCCGCCGGGCGGGGGGCAAGGTCGCGGTCGTCGACGATCCCTATGCCGCCGTCGCCGGGGCCGACTGCGTCGTCACCGACGCCTGGGTGTCGATGGGCGACAAGGATGCCGGCAGCCGCCACAACCTGCTGAAGCCCTACCAGGTCGACCAGCGACTGATGGAAGCGGCCGGCCGCGACGCCATCTTCATGCATTGCCTGCCCGCCCATCGCGGCGAGGAGGTGACGGCAGAGGTCATCGACGGGCCGCAGTCGGTCGTCTTCGACGAGGCGGAGAACCGCCTGCACGCGCAGAAGGGCATCCTCGCCTGGTGCCTGGAGTGAGTGCGGACGACACCCCGGCGGCGATCGCGGCCGACGACCTGGTCCAGCCCTTCCAGGTCGAGCCGCACCGCCTCCGGGGCCGCCTGGTCCGGCTCGGGCCGGCGCTCGACGCCATCCTCGGCCGCCACGACTACCCGGCGGAGGTGGCGGTGCAGCTCGGCGAGCTCGTCGTCCTGACGGCGACGATCGCCACCATGCTGAAATTCGACGGGATCCTGACCCTGCAGACCCGGACCGACGGCCCGGTCAAGCTGCTGGTCGCCGACTACGTGGCCGCCACCCGGGCGGTGCGCGGCTATGCCCAGTTCGACGGCGACCGGCTGGCGGCGATGGTGGCGGCGGGCGCCTCGCCGGCCCGCCTGCTCGGCACCGGGCATCTCGCCTTCACGATCGACCAGGGGCCCGACACCGAACGCTACCAGGGCATCGTCGAACTGGTCGGCACCAGCCTCGTCGACGCGGTCCACCACTATTTCCGCCAGTCCGAGCAGATCGAGACCGGCATCCGCGTCGCCGTCGCCCGCACCGCCGGCGGCTGGCGGGGGGGTGCCGTCATGGTCCAGCGCCTGCCCGAGCAGGATCGCGGCTGGCAGGACGAGGAGGCGCGGGAGGACCAGTTCCGGCACGTCATGAGCCTGATCGGCACCTGCCGCAACGACGAGCTGACGAGCCCCGACCTCGCGCCGGAAGCGCTGCTCTTCCGTCTCTTCCACGAGGAGGGCGTGCGGGTGTTTGCGCCGGGCCCGGTGCGCGACGGCTGCCGCTGCAGCGAGGAGCGCGTGCGGTCGATCCTGGCCAGCCTGCCCGAGGCCGACCGCGCCGACCTCGTCGTCGACGGCGCGATCGAGGTGCGCTGCGAGTTCTGCGCCCGTCTCTACCGCATCGATCCGGCCCGCCTCGCGGACGGTCCGCCGGCGTTCTGACGGACGGCGGGCGCCGGGCCGGCTTCGGCCCGGGCCAGCCGCCGCGACCGCGCCGCCGTCAGGCGGCCGCGCGGTCGGCGAGGCGGCGCTGGAAGGCCTCGCCCGCCTGCATCTGGGCGCGGCTGATGAACTCGTCGGGCTGGTGCGCCTCCAGGATGCTGCCGGGTCCGCAGACGACGGTCGGGAGGCCGGCGCGCTGGAAGTGGCCGGCCTCGGTGCCGAAGGAGACGACGACCGTGCCGTTGTTGCCGCTCAGCGACTTCGCCATCTCCTCGGCCGGCGAATCCTGCTGCGGCGCCAGCGCCGGAAGGACGTTGATCTCGGTGGTCTCGACCTTGGCGTCGGCGTACTCGCGCCGCATCCGGGGCAGGATCTCGTTGGCGACGAAATCGTCGAACCGCGCCTTGATCGCCGCCGGGTCGTCGGTCGGCAGGCCGCGGAAGTTCCAGCCGAAGCGGCACTGGCGCGGGATGATGTTGCCGGCGGTGCCGCCGGTGATCGTGCCGATGTTGAAGGTCGTGTAGGGCGGCACGAAGAGGCAGGCCGGATCGGCGTTGTCGCGCATCTCTTTGGCCATGCCGTAGATGAAGCGGACGATCTCGGCCGCGTACTCGATGGCCGAGCAGGCAATCTGCGGCTGGCTCGAATGGGCGTCCTTGCCGGTCACCGTCGTGACGAAGGAATGGACCCCCTTGTGGGCGTTGGCGACCTTCATCTCGGTCGGTTCGCCGACGATCACGAGCTGCGGCCTGGGCAGCAGCTCCTTCAGCTGCGGCAGCAGGCGGCGGACGCCGTAGCAGCCGACCTCCTCGTCGTAGGTGAGGGCGAGGTGGATCGGCCGCTTCGTCGCCTTGGCCTTGAACTCGGGCACCATCGCCAGCGCGATGGCGATGAAGCCCTTCATGTCGCAGGTGCCGCGCCCGTAGAGGCGGCCGTCGCGCTCGGCCAGGGCGAAGGGATCGCTCGTCCAGGGCTGGCCCTCGACCGGAACGACGTCGGTGTGGCCGGAGAGCACGTAGCCGCCCTCGACCGCGGGCCCGATCGTCGCCAGCAGGTTGGCCTTCCGGCCGTCGTCGTCGAAGGTCAGGTGGGAGGCGATGCCGTGGCCCTCCAGGTACTCGCGGACATAGTCGATCAGCGCCAGGTTGGAGAGCGACGAGGTCGTGTCGAACGCGATCAGTCGGCGCAGCATCTCTTCGGGGGAAACGACCTCGGCAGGCATCGCGGAAGCTCCAGCGGTGAAAGGGTGTGTGGCGCAGTGGACCGGGAAGGCGCGCCTTCCGCAAGCCCTCAGTCGCGCCAGAAGGCGGGGGTGAAGAGGACGAACACGGTGAGCAGCTCGAGCCGGCCGAGCAGCATCCCGAACGAGAGGATCCACAGGGCGCCGTCGGGGATGGTGCTGAAGTTGCCGGCCGGGCCGATGACCTCGCCGAGACCGGGGCCGACATTGCCGAGCGCCGTCGCCGCGCCCGACAGCGCCGTCACCAGGTCGAGGCCGAAGAGGCCGAGGCCGAGGGAGATCAGCCCGAACGACATGCCGTAGAGCGTCAGGAAGGCCAGCACCGAGAAGACGATCGGCTCCGCCACCGCCTTGCCGTTGAAGAGCGGCAGGATGACCCGGTGCGGCTGCATCAGGCGGTCGATCTGGACCTTGGCGACGCTGTAGAAGACCTGGAGCCGGAAGATCTTGATGCCGCCCGAGGTCGACCCGGTCATGCCGCCGAGGAAGGTCAGGAAGAAGATGCACGCGACCGGGAATGCGCCCCAGAGGCTGTAATCCTCGGTGGCGAAGCCGGTGGTGGTCAGGATGGAGGCGACCGTGAAGGCCGAGACGCGGATGGCGTCGAGCGGCAGGGCGCCGTTGACCACGACCTGCCAGAGGGCGATCGCGGCCGAGAACGCGAGGAAGATGCCGAAATACCAGTGGAGCTGGGTGTCCAGGCGGAGCGGCCGGAAGTCGCCGCGGGCGAAGCGGATGAAGAGCGACAGGGTGGTCCCGCCGAGCAGCATGAAGACGGTGATGACGACCTCGACCGCCGGGCTGCGGAACTGGCCCACCGAGGCGTCGTAGGTGCTGAACCCCCCCGTCGAGATGGTCGCGAGCGTGTGGCAGAGGGCGTCGAAGAAGTGCATGCCGACGGCCCACAGGAGGGCGAGGCAGACCCCGACCAGGACGAAATAGACGACGACGATGGCGCTCGCCATCTGCGACACCCGCGGCAGGAGCTTGTCCGAGCGGTCGGAGGATTCCGTCCGGAAGAGCTGCATCCCGCCGATGCGCAGGAAGGGCAGGATGGCGACCGCCATGACGACGATGCCGACGCCGCCCAGCATGTGCAGGAGGGCCCGCCAGAGCAGGATGCCGCGCGGCATGCGGTCGAGGCCGACGATGACGGTGGAGCCCGTCGTGGTCAGCCCGGACATGGCCTCGAAATAGGCGGCCGAATAGCTGAGGCGGCTGGCGCCGAAGACGAAGGGCAGGGCGGCGAACCCGCAGATCAGCACCCAGGAGGCGCCGGTCAGCACGAAGGTCTGCCGGACGGTGAGGTCGACCCGCCGCTCCGGCTGGCAGGCCAGCATGAGGCCGCCGCCGACGAAGAGCGTGGCCGCCGCCGAGGCGGCGAACGCCCGCCAGCCGTCGCTGCCGTCGGCCCAGTCGAGCAGGGCGGGCAGCGTCATCGCCGCCGCGACGATGCCGAGCAGCAGGCCGATGATGTGCAGGACCGGGCGTAGCGCCGGCATGCGATCGCGCCCCGCCCGATCGCGCGCGGCGGCTCAGACGTAGACCATGCCGGCCGGTCCGCCGACGCCGATGAAGGCCAGGAACTCGCGCCGCGTGGCGGCGTCGTCGCGGAAGGCACCCAGCATCCGGCTCGTCACCATCGTGGTGCCGGGCTTGTGGACGCCGCGTGTCGTCATGCACTGGTGCGAGGCCTCGATCACCACCGCGACCCCGAACGGCTGGAGGACCTCGTCGATCGCGTTGGCGATCTGGGCGGTCATCTTCTCCTGGATCTGCAGGCGGCGGGCATAGATGTCGACGACCCGGGCGAGCTTGCTGATGCCGACGACGCGCGTCTTCGGCAGGTAGGCGACGTGGGCCTTGCCGATGATCGGCGCCAGGTGATGCTCGCAATGGCTCTCGAAGCGGATGTCGCGCAGCACGACCATCTCGTCGTAGCCCTCGACCTCCTCGAAGGTGCGCTGCAGCACCTCGACGGGGTCGAGCTTGTAGCCGCCGAAGAAGTCCGCGAAGGAGCGGGCGACGCGGGCCGGGGTGTCCGCCAGCCCCTCGCGCTCCGGTCGGTCGCCGGCCCATCGGATCAGCGTGCGGACGGCGGCCTCCGCCTCCGCCTGCGTCGGCCGGTCGGGTGTGGCGTCCTGGCGATCCTCGGTCGTCATCTTGCCTCTTTGTCGTTGTTGACCCGGCCCGGCCTCAGTTGAGGCGGACCGGCTGGTGGGGGCTGTCGAGGGAGAAGGCGGGAATCCGGACGTCGAACATGCGGCCGCCGGGCCCCTCCATCTGATAGCTGCCGACCATGATGCCGGACGGCGTCGGGAGCGGCGTGCCGCTCGTATACTCGAACGACTTGCCCGGTTCCAGGACCGGCTGCTCGCCGACGACGCCGGGGCCGCGCACCTCCTGCACCCGGCCCAGCGCGTCGGTGATGCGCCAGTGGCGCGTGCGGAGCTGGACCTTCTCGCTGCCCGTGTTCTCGATCTTCACGTGATAGGCCCAGACATAGTGGTTCTCGGCCGGCGAGGACTGATCCTCGAGGTAGAAAGGCTTCACCGTGACGCGGATGGCGTGGGTGGTTTCGCTGTACATGAGTGGAACCGCTGGGGCCGATCGTCGAGGGGAGGACACCCGCACTCACCCTCCGGCGGGTCGGGCGTCCGTTCGCTCCGCCGACTATCGACCGCCCGTCCGGGCTTGTCCAGCCGGGCCGCCGGGCGCCCGGAAAGCGGGGGCGGGAAACGAAAACGGCGCCGGCCGAAGCCGACGCCGTTCCCGATTGCCGATCGAGTTCCGCTACTGGATGCGGATCTCGGCGCGGCGGTTCTGCGGCTCGCGGACACCGTCCGGAGTCGGGACCCGCGGCTCGGACTCGCCGCGACCGGCGGTCGAGACCTGGCCGGCGGCGATGCCGCCACGAACCAGCGCGGCCTTGACCGAGTTGGCGCGGCGGACCGACAGGCCCTGGTTGTACTGCGGCGTGCCGGAGCGGTCGGTATGGCCGACGACGCTGACCGGGCCCGCCTTCTGGCGGTACGACGCGATCACCTGCTGGATGACGCGAGCGCCCTCAGCCGTGATGTTCGAACGGTCGAAGTCGAAGAAGACGATGAACTGCCGCGGAGCGGGCGGAGCCGCCGGGGCCGGAGCCGCCGCCGGAGCCGGACGCGCCTCGAGCTGCGCCAGCAGGGCATAGAAGTCCCGCTTGCACTTCTCGATGCAGTCGATCTGCCAGCCTTCCTCCTGCTCCTCGACCCAGCAGTCGTAGGCGAGCTGGGCGCCGGCCGCGACGCGCGGCAGCCGCTGACGGCCACCGGCATCCAGCGCCGCGATGAGGCGGGCGCGGGCCGACTGGAACTCCGGCATCATGCTGGCGGGCAGGGCGTAGTTCGCCGGGTCTTCCGGCAGCACCACCTGGCCCTGGCCGGCGGACAGGCCCTTCCGCGCGTACATGTACGCGTCGGACCAGTCACGGAGGCCTTCCTCCTGGATGGCAAGCGCGCGGTAACCGCTGGCGAGCGCCTGGGTGAATTCGGTGCCCCCGGTCTGCGTCATGCCGCGGACCGAGTCGATCTCGGTCGTGCCGCAGGCGGCCGCCATGAGGCCGACAGCGAACACTGCCCCTAGCTTCATCGATCGCATGAAGAAAAACCTCCTTGTCGTTTCAGCCCACACCGCGGCTCAACCTGTCGATACCGCGGCGCCGGGCGCGCCCCACGAACCACCGATGCTGCGACCATCGGACGGCGACAAGCCCTCCGATGCCCCTCGACCATGAATTCTAAGGTCACGCCAGACCCTGGCAACCTCAAAATCCACGACCCCCGCCGGCAGTACCCCGCGTGCGCACCCCCCGTGACACCAGCCACACACATCGGCGCGGCGGCGCGCCACGCCGACGGCATCGTGTTAATCTATAGTCGAATCTTCCGCACCCCGGCAGTCCTCTCGACCATCTGCCCCGCTCTTCCGCGATTCCCTGGCGACCATGTGGCGATACTGCAACAGATGCGGCATCGGAAACACGGGCGTTCGGAGCATCGACGCCGTCAACGCGCCAGCGGGCGTCCGCGATCCGGCGGCGGCGAGGAATTCTGCGGCGGACCGATTCGCCCCACCGCGGCCGTCGCCGCGGCGGCCAGCCCGAGGGCCGCCAGCCACCAGTTCTGCCAGGCGCCGTAGCTCAGCATCGCCACCACCAGGCCGGAGGCGACCTGGGCCAGCCCGGCGGCGCGGGCGGCCGGGGTCGGCAGGCGGCGGGCGGCGCCGGCGAGGAGGGCGACCGCCGCCGCCCCGGCCAGGGCGCCGGGCAGCCCCAGTTCCAGCCACCAGTGGAGGGCGGCATTGTGCGGATGCAGCGGCATCTGCATCGCCCCCGAGCCGGCGTCGAGGATGCGCTCGCCGCCCGGGAACACGCGCGAGACGTTGAAGCCCCAGCCCGTCAGGGGGCGCTCGAGGATGCGCTCGGCCGCGAAGCGCCAGATCTCGAGCCGGTGCCGGCCGGAGAAGGGCAGCATCGTGTCGCCGTCGGCGAAGCCGCCGAGCAGCGGATAGGCGACGTGCAGCACGAGGAAGGGCGCGGCGAGGATGCCGATCGCGGCGCCGACGGCGACGAGCGCCGCGCTGCTCCGCGGCGCCGCCCATGCCGCGGCGAAGACGGCCGCACCCGCCAGCAGGGCGAGGAAGGCCGCCCGCCCGTCGAGGAGGCCGAGCGGCACGGCGACGGCCAGCGCCAGGACCGCGGCCGCACCCCGCCGGCCGTCGTCGGCCAGGACGGCGACCGCGGGCCACAGCAGCAGCACCAGGATGGTCGACCCGGCCTTGAGGGCCATCACCGGGTCGCTCTTGTTGCCGACCAGCGCCTTGACCGCGCCGCCGGTCGCCGCCTCGACGACCAGCAGGACGGCGGCGAGGGCGAAGCCCAGGACCAGCGCGCGGCCGGCCATGCGCGCATCCTCGGGCGCGAGCCCGGCGGCGACGGCGACCAGCAGGAGGCCGGTCGCGAGCAGGTAGGCGACCCGCGGCCACTGGTCGATGCCGGCGGCGGGGTCGATCGACCATGCGAGGCCGAGCGCCGCCCAGGCGAGGAGGCCGGCGAAGAGCGCCGCGAAGGGCAGCGACGGTCGTGGCCGCTGGCCCGCGAACCAGGCGAGGGCCGGCACCGCGATGCCGGCGGCCGCCAGGATCGGCGCCGCCGCGCGGTGGGCGTGGAGCGCCAGCACCGCGGTCAGGACGAGGGTCGCGGCAAGCGCCAGCGCCGGCAGACGTCCGCGTGCCGGCGTCATGTCGCGGGCCGTTCGGGTTCGGGAAAGCGCCGGCCGAGCCAGATCAGGATGCCGAGCGCGGGTAGTGCCGCCGCCGTGGTCGCGAGAAAGAAGGGGACCCAGCCGAGGACCTCGGAGAGCCAGCCGCCGCTCGCCGCGAGGTAGCTGCGCCCGACGCCGGCGAAGGCCGACAGCAGCGCATACTGGGTCGCCGCGAACTGCCGCGAGCACAGGTTGGAGATGTAGGCGACGAAGGCGGCCGTCCCCATGGCGCCGGTGAAGTTCTCGACCAGCGTGGTCAGCATCAGGACCGGAACGTCGTGCCCGGCCCAGACCTGGACGACGTAGGTCAGGTTCGAGACCGCCTGCAGGATGCCGCAGACCAGCAGGCTCCGGAACACGCCCCAGCGGTAGACGACGATTCCGGCCGCGGCGAGGCCGGCCAGCGTCGCGCCGACGCCGAACACCTTGGCGACGTTGGCGACCTCGATCTTGGAGAAGC
>NZ_JAYSFE010000027.1:0-41324 GCF_041913585.1 Allostella sp. | reverse complement strand
CGATGCCGTCCATGACCGGCATCTGGATGTCCATGAGGACGGCGTCGAAGCGCTCGGCGGCGACCGCCGCCACGGCGGCGGCACCGTCGGCGACGAGGGTCACCCGGTGCCCCTTGGCGGTCAGCACGGCGCGCACCAGTTCCCGGTTGATCGCGACGTCCTCGGCCACCAGCAGCGAAAGGCCGTTGCCCGCCGCGGCCGGCTCCGCCGGGGGCTCCGGGGCCGGGGCGTCGGCGATGGCGAGCGGGATGTCGGCGACGAAGCGGCTGCCGGCGCCGACCCTGCTCTCGACGGTGATCCGCCCGCCCATGGCGTCGACGAGGCGCTTGCAGATGGCGAGGCCGAGGCCGGAGCCGCCGTAGCGGCGCGCCATCGAGCTGTCGGCCTGCGAGAAGGGCTGGAACAGGCGGTCCATCCGGTCGCGGGGGATGCCGATGCCGGTGTCGGCGATGGCGAAGCGGACCATGGTCCGCGAACCATCCGTCCGCAGATCGCCGGGTCTCTCGCCGTCGGGGCACGGCGCGACCGTGAGCGTGACGCCGCCCCGTTCGGTGAACTTGGCGGCATTGCCGACCAGGTTCAGCAGGATCTGGCGGAGCCGGTTGGGGTCGCCGCGCAGCCAGGGGCCGGGCGCCTGCCGGATGTCGAGATCGAAGGAGAGGCCCCGGTCGCGGGCGACGGGCCCCATGGTCGAGCGCACTTCCTCGACGAGGCCGGGAAGCGAGAAGGGGATGCGCTCCAGTTCGACCCCTCCGGCGCCGAGCCGCGTGAAATCGAGGACATCGTTGACGACGGCCAGCATCTGCCGACCCCCGGTCCGGATGGCGTGGAGCTGCTGTCGCTCGGCCGGCGGCAGGTCGCTGGCGGACATGAGCTCGGACATCCCGATGATGGCGGTCAGCGGCGTCCGGATCTCGTGCGACATCACCGCCAGGAACTCGGTCTTGCTGAGGTCCGCCAGGGTGGCGCGGTGCGCCGCCGCCTCGGCGCGCCGGCGGGTCACGTGCTCCTCGCGGGCGAGGCGCACGATCGCGATGCCGAAGGCGCCGAGAAAGAGGATGACGAAGAGGATCAGCGCCGCGATGGTGACGGTGCGGACATGCCAGTCCGCCAGCATCTGCTCCTCGGTCGCGCCCAGGACGACGCGCATGCCGGTGTCGGCGACGCCGCGGGCGGCGACGTGCCAGGTGCCGCCGACGCCGTCGATGCTGGTCGCAACGACGATCGGCGACCGCTCTTCGGTGGCGATCGAGGAGATGATCGACCCCGGAACGTCGAGCGAGCGGCCGCGGCGGTCGGTCGCCATGGTGGCGCCGGCCGCGGACGCCAGGGCCACGAAACTGTCCTCGGTGTCGCGATAGTTGAAGAGCACGCGCGACAGCACTTCGGGAGACAGGGATGCGAGGAGGACGCCGCGGAAGTCGCCGTCCGCCCCCCGGATGGCCCAGCTCACCGGAAGCAGGATGCTGCGGGACGGCATGCGCGTCGCGATCGGCTCGCCGATCCACATCGATTCCCGGCCGAGGTCGCGATGCACCGTGAAGTACTCGCGATCGCGGACGTCGATGCCGCGGGCGGCCGGGTCGGAATGGTGCGCGATCCGGCCGTCGGGGCTGACGATGGCGATGCCGTCCAGGGCCAGCGTATCGTGTCCGACATGCTGCTCGAGATCGACCAGGGAGCGATACAGGGTGCCCAGCGACGCGTCGTCCTTGCGCCAGTCGTCCAGCGCATGGGTGAAGAGGATGTCCATCGTCCGCATGATCCGGGCGATGGCGTCCGCCGCGGCGTTGGCGCTGTAGGTGCGGAGGTCGGCGAAGGTCTCCAGCGTCGCATGGCGGTCGCGGAGCTGCAGCGTCGCCACGAGCGCGCCGAGCGCGAGGCTGGCGATGATCCATGCCGCGGCGGCGACCTGCGCGATCGGCAGGTTCCAGGACTCGACGCGCGGGTCCGCCGGTCCGGATCGGGAACCGATGCCGGCATGCCCGACGCGAGGATGCACCAGGGTCATCGGGCGGGGTCCCGCGATCCTTCGGCCGGTGTCGGAGCGACAGGGAGCAGTGCATCCATCGACGCAGGCTATCGCCGGCCTTTCCGGCTTGGCAATCGATGGAACGAGAAATGACCGCCCGCTTGTCGCGGGCCGCAATCCTGGCGCTCGTGCTGCTCGGCGTCCTCGGCGCGACCGGCGCGCGGGCCGAGGCGGCGGCCGAGGAGCGTGGCTGGTTCGATCGCTACAACCGCGCGGTGTTCGCCTTCAACGGCGCCTTCGGCGACGGCATGGCGTGGCTCGGGCGGCAGTTCGGGGGGGCGGAGACCGTCCCCGAGCCGTCGCCGCCCGGCGGTCGTCGCCGCGGCGGGTTCGGCAACATGCTCTCGAACCTCGTCAACGAGCCGATCACCGTCCTCGCCAGCCTGGCGGTCGGCGACCTCGAGATCGCCCGGACCGCCGCCCGGCGGCTGGCGATCAACTCGACCGAGGGGTTCCTCGGCTGGTACGACCGCGCGACTGCCCGCGGCCTCTTGCCGCGCCACGCCGACGTCGGGCTGGCGCTCTGCCGCTACGGGGTGGGCGAGGGCGGCTACATGGTGCTGCCCTTCATCGGTCCGCGGACGATCCGCGACGCGGTCGCCGACGTCGCCCTCGTCAATGCCGTCCTGTGGAGCACCGTCGGCATTCTCGCGGGGTCGGGCGCCAGCTTCCAGACGATCTTCGTCGCCGAGGCGGTCGAGATCGCCGCCGATATCGTCGCCACCCGGCAGATCGATCCCAAGGCGAAGGCGCTCGGCACCCGGGACTACGACGCCACGCGGGAGGCGTACCTGGAACAGCGCCGGGCGCGCTGCGCCGATTCGCTCGCCCGCAGCCGGGCACCGTGACTATGATCGATCGACCAGCGAATCCGCGGCGGCCCCCGGCCGCCGCCGTCCAGCACGGAGTGCCAGCGATGACCAGCGCCTCGATCTTCGCCGAGGGGTTCAAGACCACGCCCTGGTGGTGGGAATGGGCGCCGCCCACGGCCGAGGGCGCGGTGCCGACGCCCAGGGAGACCGAGGTGGCGATCATCGGGTCCGGTTATGGCGGCCTCTCCTGCGCGCTGGAACTCGCCCGGGCGGGCGTCCAGGCGCACGTGCTGGAGGCCGATTCCGTGTTCGGGATCGGCGCCAGCACGCGCAACGGCGGCGGCGTCTCGCCCGGCACCAATCTCGGGAAAGGGCGCGCCGGCTACGGCAAGAGCACGCTCGAGGCGCGCCTCGGGCCGGAGCACGCCAAGGCCATGCTCGCCGAGGCGGCGGAATCGTTCGGCCATCTCGAGGAGCTGATCCGGCGCGAAGGCATCGACTGCCACTACTGGCCGACCGGACGGTTCGTCGGCGCCGCCGTGCCGCGCCACTACGACCGTCTCGCCAGGTCGGTCGGCAAGCTGCAGACGGGGACCAACGCCGGCGTCTCGATGCTGCCGCGCGAGCGTCAGCACGAGCAGATCAAGACCGACGCGTTCCATGGCGGCATGCTGGTCGAGCGATCGGGGCGCCTTCATCCGGCGCTGCTGCACAAGGGCATCCGCGACGCCGCCCGGCGCGCGGGCGCCACCATGTCGGTGAATGCCAAGGTGACCGCGGTCGAGCGCCAGGGCGCCGGTTTCGTGCTGCGGACGGCGGCCGGCGACGTGCGCGCCAAGGAGGTGGTGGCGACCACCAACGGCTATACCGGCCCCGAACTCGGCTGGTTCCGCCGCCGGCTGGTGCCGGTGCGCAGCTACATCATCGCGACCGAGGAACTGCCCGAGGACCAGGTCCGCGCCCTCATCCCGAACGGTCGGACGATCGCCGACACCAAGCGGGTGCTGTCCTATTTCGGGCAGTCGCAGGACCGTCGGCGGATCCTCTATGGCGGTCGTGCCAGCTTCGCCGGCGACACGCCCGAGAACACGGCGCGAACGCTGCACGGCATGATGACGGAGGTCTTCCCCGAGCTGAAGCCGGTCAAGATTACCCACGGCTGGACCGGCTACGTCGCCTTCACCTTCGATGCGCTGCCGCATTTCGGCCAGCATGACGGCATCCACTACGCCATGGGCTGCAACGGCTCGGGCGTCGTGACGATGACGTGGCTCGGGACCCAGCTCGGCCGCAAGATCGCCCGCACCCAGAACCGGCCATCGGCCTTCGACGGCGTCGCCTTCCCGACCCGGCCGTTCTATTCCGGCAATCCCTGGTTCCTGCCGATCATCGGCGAATGGTACCGCTTCCGCGACCGCCTCGACCGCTGGCTCGCCTGACCGCGGCGGGCGTGGTAGTTTCCGCGCCTCTCCGTCTAGACCCCACCACGGATTCCGAGAGGACGACCCACCATGCCCGTGCAGCGCGGCCGCATGTTCTTCATGAACCCTGGCCCGACGAACATTCCCGACCGCGTGCTGCGGGCGATGCACCGTCCGGCGCTCGACTTCGCGCAGAAGGAGTTCAAGGCGATCTACGAGGAGTGCGCGGTCGGCCTGAAGAAGGTCTTCAAGACCGAGCAGATCGTCCTGACCTACGCGGCATCCGGGCATGGCGCGTGGGAATCCGCGGTCGTCAACCTGTGTTCGCCGGGTGATGTCGTCCTGGTTCCGGAGACCGGCCACTTCTCGGCCTCCTGGACGCAGATGGCGACCCACTACGGGCTCGTCATCGAGACCGTGCCCTTCGACTGGCGCTCGGGCGTCGACCCGGCCGCGGTCGAGGAGCGCCTTCGCGCCGACGCCGACCATCGCATCCGCGCCGTCCTCCAGGTCCACAACGAGACCTCGACCGGCGTCGCCCATCCGGTCGCCCGGATCCGCAAGGCGATCGACGCCGCCGGGCATCCGGCGCTCTACCTGGTCGACACCATCTCCTCGCTCGGCTCGTTCGACTTCCGCATGGACGAGTGGGGCGTCGACGTCGCGGTCGGCGGCTCGCAGAAGGGTCTGATGCTGCCGCCCGGCATGTGCTTCACGGGCGTCAGCCGCAAGGCGCTGGCGGCCAGCCAGTCGGCGACGCTGCCGCGCGAATACTGGGACTGGCGGCGGATGCTGGACGGCGAGCGCCAGGCGCGCTTCGCCGGCACCGCGCCCGTCCACCTGATCTTCGGCCTCCAGGAATCGCTGAAGATGATCGAGGAGGAGACGCTGGATGGCGTCTTCGCCCGCCACGCGCGGCTCGGCGCCGCCACCCGCGCCTGCGTCGCCGCGTGGAGCGAGGGCGGCGGCCCGGAACTCTTCTGCACCAATCCCGACCTCGTCTCGAACTCGGTGACGGCGGTCCAGGTGCCCGAAGGGGCCGACGCCAACCGCCTGCGCGAGGTCTGCGGCGAGCGCTTCAACGTGTCGCTCGGCGGCGGCCTGTCGCGCCTCAACGGCCGCGTCTTCCGCATCGGCCACATGGGCGATCTCAACGAGCCGATGCTGCTGGGCGCCCTGACCGCGGTCGAGATGGGGCTCGATCTCGCCGGCATCCCGCACGGCAAGGGCGGGGTCGAGGCGGCGATGCGGTCCTTGAAGTCGGCCGTCCACTGACGAAGCCGGGAGAACGAAGATGGCACGGCAGCGCACCGTTTCGGCAATCCAGGTGACCGCGAACGACGCCGACAAGGAAGGTACGGTCGCCCGCGCCCTCGACCTCATCGACGAGGCCGGGCGGCGGGGCTCGACCCTGGTGGTGCTGCCGGAACTGTGGACCGGGATCGGCTTCGCCGGCGAGGACGGCCACGTCCGCATCGCCGAGGAGATCCCGGGCCCGACCACGCGCCGCCTGTCCGAGAAGGCGCAGGCCTGGGGGATGACCATCGTCGGCTCGATGTACGAGCGGCACGGCAACCTCCACTACAACTCGGCGCCGGTGATCGGGCCGGACGGCGAGGTCGTCGGCAAGTACTGGAAGACGCATCTCTTCGATGCGCCGAATCGGCCGGACATTCCGCCCGGCTACGTCGAATCGAAGAAGGTGGCGGCCGGCACCGAACTGCCGGTGTTCCCGACCGCCTTCGGACCGGTCGGCGTCTCGGTCTGCTCGGATCTGCGCTTCCCGGAGGTCTATCGCGAGATGGCGCTCAAGGGCGCCGAGGTCATCGTCTGCGCCTCGGCGTTCCTGTCGCCGCGCTTCGACCACTGGGAGTTCTTCCTCCGGGCGCGCGCAACCGAGAACCAGTGCTGGGTGGTGGCGTCCGGCCAGGTCGGGCAGGAGCCGACCTCCGGTCTCGCCTTCGTCGGCCGCAGCATGATCGTCGACCCCTGGGGCGTCGTCGTCGCCCAGGCGCCGGACACCGAATGCTGCCTGACGGCGGTGATCGACCTCGACTACATCGCCGAGGTGAAGCGGCGCTATCCCCTGATGGACCAGCGCCGCCCCGAACTCTACCAGACGATCGGCCGGACGGCCTGACCCGTCAGTCCTGCACCCGCCGGCGGATGCCGATGCGGTGCAGGACCTCGTCCCAGCCGAGCGATGCGGCGACGCTGCGCAGCCGCCGCATCGCCAGCCGCTCCTTGTCGCCGTCGCTCAGTTCCGACCAGAGCCGGACCGGACCGGCCTTGGCGTCGCGCCACCGGTCGACGGCGGCATCCACGCGTGCGCGTTCAAGGGATTTCTTCGGGACCTGCGGATCCATGCCTGCTCCTCCTCCAGGACGCACCTCAAGTGCCGGGTGCGTCGTGGGTCAGGGGAGGGGCCGGTCAGGCCCGTGGCGGTCGCATGCGACAGAGGTAGGATGCGGCCGCGGCGGGCGCAAGCCCGGCCGCGGCCGGGAGGTCAGGCAACCTCGACCAGCGCGTGGCGCTTGCGGCCGGCGGACAGCTTGAGGCGGCCGTCGGCGCCGAGGTCGGCCAGCGTGACGACCCGCTGCTCGTCCTCGATCGCGGCGTCGTTGAGGCGCGCGCCGCCGCCCTTCACCAGCCGGCGCGCCTCGCCGTTCGAGGCGGCGAGGCCCGCCTGCCGGAAGAGCTCGTAGGCCGGCACGCCGGCTTCGAGCCGGGCGCGCTCGACGGCGATCGTCGGCAGGTCGCCGCCGGCGGCGCCGTCCTCGAACGTCCGGCGGGCGGTTTCCGCGGCGGTATCGGCGGCCTCGCGGCCGTGGCAGAGCGCCGTCGCCGCCGTCGCCAGGATCTTCTTGGCCTCGTTGATCTCGGCGCCGCCCAGCGCCTCCAGCCGGGCCACCTCGTCGAGCGGCATGTCGGTGAAGAGGCGGAGGAAGCGGCCGACGTCGGCGTCCTCGGTGTTCCGCCAGAACTGCCAGAAGTCGTAGGGCGACAGGCGGTCGGGGTTGAGCCAGACGGCGCCCGACGCGGTCTTGCCCATCTTGGCGCCCGAGGCGGTGGCGATCAGCGGCGTCGTCAGCCCGAAGAGCTGGCGCTCGTCGATGCGGCGCGTCAGGTCGATGCCGTTGACGATGTTGCCCCACTGGTCCGAGCCGCCCATCTGCAGCGTGCAGTCGTAGCGGCGCGACAGCTCCAGGAAGTCGTAGGCCTGGAGGATCATGTAGTTGAACTCGAGGAAGGTCAGCGGCTGGTCGCGCTCCAGCCGCAGCCGGACGCTGTCCATCGTCAGCATCCGGTTGACCGAGAAGTGCCGGCCGATGTCGCGCAGCACCTGGATGTAGCCGAGCCGGTCGAGCCACTCGGCATTGTCGGCCATGACCGCGTCGGTCGGCCCGTCGCCGAAGGTCAGGTAGTTGGCGAAGGTCTTGCGGATGCTGGCCTTGTTGCGCTCGATGTCCTCCTCGGACAGGAGGCGGCGCGTCTCGTCGCGGCCCGAGGGGTCGCCGACCTTGGTGGTGCCGCCGCCCATCAGCACGATCGGCTTGTGGCCGGTGCGCTGGAACCAGCGCAGGCTCATGATCTGCAGCAGGTGGCCGACATGGAGGCTGTCGGCGGTGCAGTCGAACCCGATATAGGCGACGACCACGCCCTTGCTGCAACGCTCGTCGAGCGCCTGGCCGTCGGTCATCTGGTGGATGAAGCCGCGGTCCTGCAGGGTGGCGATGAAGTCGGAGGCGGGTCGGGTCATCGGGGGCTTTCCGGGAATGGGCCCGGCCGAGCGATGCGCCTGCGGGGCGTGCTTGCCGGGGGCGCCGCCCTTTAGCACACTCGCGCCGTGCCGCAAACGACGCCCGAGCCGCGATTCGCCCCCGTTCTCGCCATCGGACTGATGAGCGGGACCTCCCTGGACGGCGTCGATGCCGCCATGATCGAAACGGACGGCGAGAGCGTGCGCCGTCTCGGCCGGTCGGTGACCTTGCCCTATCCCGAAGCGTTCCGCGACCGCCTGCGCGCCGTGCTCGGCGACCGTGGCGACGTTGCCGGCGCGGCCCGCGAACTGACCGAGCGGCACGTGGACGCGGTGGCAGCGCTCCTGGGCGCCGCCGACCTGCCGGCCGCCGCCGTCGGCCTCGTCGGGTTCCACGGCCAGACCGTCCTCCATCGGCCGGTGGCACGCCTCACGCGCCAGATCGGCGACGGCGGCCTGCTGGCGCGGCTGACCGGCATTCCGGTCGTCGACGATTTCCGCTCGGCCGACGTCGCGGCCGGCGGCGAGGGGGCGCCGCTGGTGCCGGTCTATCACCGGGCCCTGGCCGCGGGACTGGAACGGCCCATGGCCGTGCTCAACATCGGCGGGGTCGCCAACCTGACCTGGATCGGTGCCGACGACGACCTCGTGGCGTTCGACACCGGGCCCGGCAACGCGCTCGTCGACGACTGGGTCAGGGCGCGCACCGGGCAACCGTTCGACGCCGACGGGATGCTGGCCCGATCCGGCCGGGTCGATGCCGCCACCCTCGCGCGCCTGCTGTCCCACCCGTATTTCTCGCGGCCGGCGCCGAAGTCCCTCGACCGGGACGAACTCGGACGCGATGCCGTTGGGCGCCTGGTCGGGGGCCACCTGTCGACCGAGGACGGGGCGGCGACGCTGGCGGCCTTCACCGTGGAGGCGGTGGCCGCAGGGGGCCGCCGCTGCCCGGCGCCGCCCCGGCGCTGGCTGGTCGGCGGCGGCGGCCGGCGCAATGCCGCGCTCCTCGAGGGGCTGCGGCGGCGCCTCGGCGTGCCCGTCGACCCGGTCGAGGCGGTCGGGTGGGACGGCGACGCGCTGGAGGCGGAAGCCTTTGCGTTCCTGGCCGTCCGGTCCGTGCGCGGCCTGCCGCTCAGCCTGCCGCGGACGACCGGGGTGCCTGCGCCGATGACCGGCGGCCGGCTTTGGCCGGTGCCGGGTCAGCCCTTGCCGTGGAAGAAGGCCGACGGAGCCAGCGCCGGGTAGAGGCGATCGAGGTCGGGCCGCCCGGCATAGGCCGCGGCCAGCCCGGGCGGCGGCTGGTAGCAGGCCGCCTCGTCGCGGGTCCGGGTGACGTGTCCGCACCAGTGGTCGGCGGCGCTGCCGACGTCGAGGGCGATGCCGCCGGCGGCGCGGACATGGGCGCAATAGACCTTGCCGAGGATCCCGGCCGCGACCAGCACCACCTGTCCCGGCCGGACCTCGGCGGCGAGTTCGCGGCAGACGCGCTCCAACCCGTCCGGATAGTGATCGCCCTCGGCCCGGCCGGCGCCGTCGCGGACATACTTGCGTTCGGCCGGGACGCGGTGGGTGCGCGCGACGTGGAAGCCGAACCGGCGTTCCAGGGCGGGGCCGAGATCGGACCGGCCGGTCACCACCGCTCCGGTTCCGGCGCGGCCGAGAACGACGTCCCACAGCCCCCACCAGGCCAGCGCGCTGTGCAGATGGCAGGATGTGATCGTGGCGCCGGGGCCGGCGACGGCCCCCGCCGGCGGTGCCGGCGCCAAGCCCGCGAACTGCTCGACCACGGCCATCAGTCCGCGGCTCGTCTGGCCGGGCCGCATGGCGCGGCCGAGGGAGTTGGCGAGGCGGTACTGGTCCGGGATGCCGACGATATCGGCGGCGCGCACGGCGTCGGCGAGGAGGCCCATGAGATGGGCCGTGGCGTCGCGGTCGAGCATGCGGTCGCTCCACCACAGGCGCTGGATGGAACGCTGGTCCTGGCCCTGGTGTGCGGCGAGATCGGCGGCGTAGGGGAGGAAATTGCCCTCGCCGTCGCCGAGGCGGAGAACCGACAGCGGCGTCCGGTCGGCGATCGCCGCCGCGATCCGGTCCGCGACCGCCAGCGCCTCGGACAGGTTGACGCGGAGGTCGAGCCGGACGGTGCCATGGCGCTCCCGGACCCGCTCGATCGCCGTCCAGGCGCGATCCATGGGGTCGGAAGCCCAGCCGGGCGGGATGTCCTCGGCCGCCGCCGGCACCGCCAGGGGGCGCCGCTCGACCGGCGCCGGCAGGGGCGCCCCGCCGAACAGGGCGTCGAGGCTGTCGGCGCATTCGCGCTCGAAGAGGCCGGCGAGCCGCAACTCGCGCGGTGAGCCGGCCGACCCCGCCAGCGCCTCCAGCACCCGCCGGACGCCGGCCGGTCCGTCGTCCCGCCGGGCCTGGGCCAGGATGTCGGGCAGCAGGCGGGCGGCGGTGCGCAGGAGGGCGGGGGGCTGCCCGAGGCGCCGCAGATGGTGCGTCGCCAGATCCTCGCGACCGCCGGCGACGAGGGCGTGGATCGAGAACATCTGGCTCGTCGGCGTGCTCCCGATGCCGGCCTCGGCCACGATCGCCGCCGCCTCGGCGGCGCGGCCGTTCAGCGTCAGGGCCTCGATCAGCATGCGTCGCAGGACGTCGTCGGCGATCGCCTGCGGGCGCGCGGCTTCGAGTTCGGCGAGCAGGCGCCGACCGTCATGGGCGAGCTTGGCCAGCCAGGCGAACCCGAACAGCCGTTCCCGGGCCGGCAGGGCGTCGGCCGGGAGCGCTTCCAGGAAGTCCCAGGCCTCCCGCAGGTGGCCCATGGCGAGCAGGGCGCCGGCGATCTCCTGCGGCGCGGTCGGGTCGCGGAAGCGCTCCCAGACGGCGCGCCAGCGTTCCAGGGCAAGCGGCCAGTCGTGGCGGCGGACGGCGACCGCGGCCGCGCCCATCCAGCCGCGCCGCTCGGCCGGTGCCCGTTCGATCGCCCGCAGGAAGCGCGGCTCGGCCGCGTCCAGCCGACCGGCCTTGAGGTCGATGATCCCGAGTTCGATCAGGCTCATGGCGTGCCCGGGGTTTCGCCGCAGGGCCTCCTCGAAGGCCTTGCGGGCGTCCTCCGGCCGGTCGATCGCGAGCAGCACCTGCCCGAGCCGTGCCGGCCCTTCGGCCGAGCGCCGGTAGCGGCGGGCGACGTCGCGGAACTGCGCGATCGCCGCATTGATCCGGCGCAGGCGCGACAGCGCCTCGCCGCGGCCGATGGCGGCGGTGAAGTCGTCGCCGTGCCGCAGGATCTCCTCCCAGCCGTGCAGCGCGTCCTCGTGGCGCCGATCGCGCATCGCCTGATGGGCCTCGGCGGCGATGTCGGCGAGCGGGCGGACGGGGGGCGGCTTGGAGGGCGGCGGGAGGGCGGCGAGGGCGTCGAGCGCCTGCTCGTAGGCCGGGATGGGCAGCCGCCGGGCCAGTTCGTGCAGGATCGCGGCGGTCCGCTGCGGCGGGAAGCGTGCCGTCGCCACCTCGAGCAGGTGGCGATGGTGGGACGGATCGTGGGTGTTCCGCTGATGGCCGACATAGAGGTAGAGGCGGGGCAGATCGAGATGCACCGTCGGCACGCTGGCCACGATCGCCTGCGCGACCGGGGTGTCCTCTCCGCGCCGCAGGCCGGGATAGCGGCCGACGGCGGTCTTGCGGCCGAGCAGCGATCCTTCCCACAGCCGCCGCGTCGAGACCGAGACCGCCGGTTCGGCCGGCATCCACTGCAGCCAGCGCAGGAGGAAGCAGGCGTCGGTCCCGGTCATGGCGAGCGCCCGCATCTGGTACTCGATGCGCAACGGGTCGTAGAGGTCGTCGTCGTCCCACTGGCAGACGAACGGCCCCCGGGCGGCATCGATCGCGAGGTTGCGCAGTTCGCCCAGCGTCCGTCCCTCGGGCGGCAGCCGGATGTGCCGGATCGCGGGATCGCCGAGGCGGCGGACGGTTTCGGCGAGGGCGGGGTCGGGATCGTCGTCGACGATGACGAGTTCGCGCGCCGCCCAGGTCTGCGCCTGGAAGCAGCGGATCGCCACGGCGGCCAGGGGCGCCCGGCCGCCGGTCACCATGAGGCACGAGACGAAGCCCTCGGCCGGGTCGATCGGCGGCGGGCTGCCCCGGAAGAGGAGCGTGCGGCCGGCGCCGGGGCGATCGGGCCGGCGGACGAGCGCCGCGGCGCGGGCCGGCGCCCCGAAATGGGCGTCGCCGACCGTGCGGAACCAGGAGCCGTCCCAGTGGTGGTGGGTGTAGGCCCGGAGGGCGACGGCGTTCCAGCGCTCGATGTCGAACAGCGCCCCCTCCCAGGCCGAATCGCGGTCGACCGGATAGAGGGTCTCGGACGGCAGCACCCGCACGGGGTCGGAGCCGCGGTAGCGCGCGAGGACGCGGCTGAGGAGGAACGGGCCGGAGACGTCCAGCGGATCGGCCGCCCGCCGCGCGATCGGCAGCGCCGCCCGGACGTCGGACCAGAAGGCGTGCCCGGGGGTCGACGCCATGAAGGTCGGGCACGGGATCCGCGTGATGCCGCGGCGCGTCGCCTTGAGCGCCTCGCCATGGCTGTCCGGCTCCAGCCCGAGCACCAGGCTCTCGCCGTCGAGCAGCGCATCGATCGGCTGGAAGCACTCGAGGTCGAGATCGACGAAGACGCCGCCGAGATGGGCCAGGACGAGGTAGCGGCCCGTGTCGACCCGCTCGATCGGGTCCGGATAGGCGTCGAAGATCGGCAGGAACCCGGGATCGTGCCGGGCGACGAAATCGCGCAGGTCGGCGTCGGTCCAGAGCCGGACCGCCCAGCCGGGGTGGTGTCGCGCCCAGCCGTCGAAGAAGGGACGGTAGCGGGCGGGAATGTCGGGCGTCCGCCAGGTGAAGTGCAGGATGCGCGGAATCGTCGTCGCCGGACGCTTCGCCGGGGCTGCCGCGAGGGCGGCGTCTCCGGCAGTCACGCCCGGGCGCTCCGGCGCGCCTCGGCGAGGCGATGGGCGCGGGCGGGATCGTGGCAGAAGAGAACCACGAGATCGCCCGGGCCGGCGCGGTCGAGGATGCGGCCCACGGCCTCCGCCTCGGCCGGCACGACCGCGACCCGTTCGCGGGGAACCCCGGCGCCGACCAGTCCCTGCGCGAGCCGGGACGCGACCTCGCCCGGCCGGCGGCCGCGGAGCTTGTCGGGGTCGCTGCAGACATAGTGGTCGAAGCCGCCGGCTGCGGCCGCGGCGAGGCCGGGATAGTGCTGATTCCGGCGGTTGCCGGGCGCGTTCAAGAGGCAGATGCGGCGGCCGGACACCTCCTGGGTCGCGGACCACGCCCGCATCGCGGCGATCGCGTCGGCATTGTGGCCGTAGTCGACGACGAGGCGGAACGGCAGGCCGCCGATCACCGACATGCGGCCGAGCGTGCTGTCCCATCCGAGGTCGAAGCCGGCGAGGCCCTCGGCGATGGCTGTCGTGGTCGCGCCCAGGCCCCAGGCGATGGCGGCGGCGAAGAGCGCGTTCTCGACATTGTGCATCGCCCGCCCGCCGTCCGCCGCCGGCAGCGCATCGACCCGCGCCAGCGGTACCTCGCTGCCGTCGATGCGCAGGACGAGGGTGGCGTCGCCGCCACTTCCCCGCAGCGTGGCGGCGATGTCGCCGGGCGGCAGCCCGCCCGCGACCAGGGGTGCGGTCGGATCGGTCGAGACGAAGCAGGTCTGTCGCGCCGGCGTCCGGTCGCGCATGGCAGCCGACAGCGGATCGCGGGCATTGAGCACCGCGAGGTCCGTCGCCACCCGGACGATCAGCGACTTGATGTCCGCCAGTTCCTCGCGGCTGGCGATGCCGTCGGTGCCGACATGATCGTCGCCGACGTTGAGGACCGCGCCGACATGGCAGCGGTCGAAGCCGAGCCCGAGCCGGCGCAGGCCGCCGCGGGCGACTTCCACGACCGCGGTCTCGACCAGCGGATCCTGCAGCAGCATCCGGGCGCCGGGTGGCCCGGCGAGGTCGCCCCGGGCCAACACATGCTCGTCGATCTGGACCGTTTCGGTCGTCGCCTGGCCGACGTTGCGGCCCATGGCGCGCAGGATGCGGGCCGCCATGCGCACGGTCGTGGTCTTGCCGTTGGTCCCGGTCACGGCGGCGAGCGGGATGCGGCCGTCGCCGCCATCGGGGAAGAGGTGATCGACGAGCGCGGCTGCGGCATCCGGCGAGGCCGGGTCGGCGACGTGCGGCCGCAGGCCCGGCGTCTGGTTCACCTCGCAGATAGCGCCGCCCGTCTCCGCGAGCGGCCGCCCGATGTCGGTGGTGATGACGTCGACGCCGGCGATGTCGAGATCGAGGACGCGCGCGGCGGTCTCGACGGCGCGGCGCGTGTCGGGATGGAGGCGGTCGGTCACGTCGATGCTGGTGCCGCCGGTCGAGATGTTGGCGGTGGCGCGCAGCGCGACGATCCGGCCGTCGGCCGGCACGGAGTCGAGGTCGAGCCGCTGGCGCCGCAGCTCGCCGCGGACGACGTCGTCGACGGCGATGGTGACGAGATCGGGGGACCGGTCGCCCGTGGCCCGCCGCGGGCTGCGGTTGGCGGCGTCGATCAGTTCGGCGACGCTGTGGCGGCCGTCGCCGACGACATGGGCCGGGATCCGCCGGGCCGCGGCCACGACCCGGCCGCCGACCACGAGGCAGCGGTGGTCGGCCCCGGGAACGTGCTTCTCGACGAGCAGGCGCCCGTGCCGATGCAGACGCCGGTAGGCGGCCTCGACCTCCTCCGGGCCGGCGAGGCCGGCCGCCACCGCCTCGCCCTTGTCGACCCGCCCGGCCTTGACGACGACGGGATAGCCGATCGCCGCGGCCGCCTCCGTCGCTTCCCGGAGGCTCCACACCGGTTGCTGCTTCGGCACCGGCAGCCCCGCCTCGGCCAGCAGTCGGCTGGTGTAGACCTTGTCGCTGGCGATCGACTGGCCGATGTGCGAGGTGCGGCTGGTGCTGGCGGCGACGACGCGCTGCTGGCGGGCGCCGTGGCCGAACTGGATCACCGGCGCCAGCGGGAACAGGCGGTGGTGCGGGATGCCGCGCCGTTCCGCCTCGCGGATCTGCATGCGGGTGGTATGGACGAGCTGGTAGGTGTCGAGCGCCTCGAGGAACTGCCGGCGGGCGGCCTCGGGATCGGCGGACGAGGCGACGCCGGTCTCGGCCGCGATCGCGGCATCGACCGCGACGACCGCCCAGCGCAGGGCGGCGACGGCGATCATCGGTTCCTCGTAGCCGGTCATCAGTTCGACGCGGCCCGCGCCCGTGGCCGGGCGGCTCGCCCACCAGTCGACGGCCGCGTGCTCCGCCCGCTGGGCGGCGACGGCCATGGCCGCCGCCAGGTCGGGAAGGGGCGCGGTCGTCGCGGCGGGGTCGAGCGCTGCCCAGGCGGCCGGCATCGCCGCCTGCAGCCGGCCCCGGAACGCGGCCGACCGGGCGCTCGTGACGGCCGCCGCCCAGGGACCGAAATCGACCGCCATCATCACGATCGGCGCCAGCCGGATGTGGTTCGGACCGGCGAACCCGTGGGTGCCGAGGATGCGGAGGTGCGACACGCCGGCGGCACCAGTCGGTGCGTCGCGGGCGTCGTCTCCCAGCGGAGGCGAAACCCCCATGCTCGCCGGTCGGGTCATCGGTGGCGCACCAAGCGCGTCGATGGTAGCGAACCCGGCCTCGCCACGGCAAGCGCACCCTTGGGCCTCGCCGCGCACGGGAGGTTCGCGATACCGTCCCCGCTGCACACGCGACGGAGAGATCGGTCATGGACGCGAGCGGCACTGCCTACGAGCCCGGAACCACCCGCCTCCTGTCCTTCCAGGACGTGCGGCCGCGCTTCGCCGACGGGTCGGATTCGCCGCGGGCCTATCTGGAGCGGTGCCTGGAGATCATCGCCCTGCGCGACGGCGAGGTGCGGGCCTTCGTCGCCACCAATCCCGAGGGGGCGCGGCGTGCCGCCGACGCGGCGGCGGCGCGCTGGAAGGCCGGCCGGCCCCTCGGTCCGCTCGACGGGATGCCGCTCGGGGTCAAGGACCTCTACGAGACCGAGGACATGCCGACCGGCATGGGCAGCCCGATCTATGCCGGCTGGGAATCGCATCGCGACGCGGCATCGGTCTATGCGCTCCGCCGGCAGGCCGGCGTCGTCGTGCTCGGCAAGACGGTGACGACCGAGTTCGGGTTCAGCCATCCCGGCCCCACCACCAACCCGTTCGACCCCGCCCGGACGCCGGGCGGCTCGTCGTCGGGATCGGCGGCCGCCGTCGGGGCGCGCATGGTGCCGGTCGCCTTCGGCAGCCAGTTGATGGGGTCGATCATCCGGCCCGCCAGCTATTGCGGCAACTACGGCTACAAACCTTCCTACGGCGCCCTCAATCGCGGCGGCGGCCATTCCAGCCTGAGCCAGAGCCATCTCGGCCTCCATGCCGGCTCGCTCGCCGATGCCTGGGCGGTCGCCTTCGAGACGTCGCGCCTGGCCGGCGGCGACCCGGGCTATCCCGGCATCTTCGGTTCGGGGGCCGAACTGCCGCCGGCTCGGCCGCCGCGCGTGCTGGCCCGCCTGGACGGCCCCGGCTGGGAGATCGCCGACGGGGCGGCCAGGGACGCGCTCGGGGCCTATGTCGAGCGGCTGCGCGCGGCCGGCGTGACGGTGCTGTCGCGGCGCGACCATCCGGGCGTGGCGGCGCTCGAGGAGGCGGTCGCTCCCTGCGCCGACAACTCGATGACGATCATCGGCTGGGAACTGAAATGGCCGCTCGCCGCCTATCGCGAGAAGGGCGAAGGGCTGCTCAGCCGCTCGATCGCCGACCGGCTGGCGCAGTGGGAGACGATCACCATCGAGCAGTACCGCCGCGCCGTCGAAATCCGCAACGAGATGCGCCGCCGCCACGCCGTCCTGCGCCCGGCGATCGAGGGCTTCGTCGGCCTGCCGGCCCCCGGCGTGGCGCCGCGCGGGCTGGCATCGACCGGCAACCCGATCATGAACGTCCCGTCCTCGACGCTCGGCGCCCCCGTCTTCACGGTGCCGCTGCTGGCGCAGGAAGGCATGCCGCTCGGGGTCCAGATCATGGGCTACCCCGACGGCGACGAGGCGACCTGCGCCATCGCCCGCTGGATGGACGAGACGCGCCTCTGAGCGGCGGGGAGGGGGCGGCCGCTGCCGCCCCCGTCCGCCTACCGCACGACGATCCGTGGCGGGGCGCGGCGGGCGTCGTCGGTGCCGACCAGCTGCCAGACGCGGGCGGCGAGCGCGCGGAAGGCCGCGGCGTGCGGGCCGTTCGGCTCGGCGACGGTGATCGGGGTGCCGCCGTCGGAGGTTTCGCGGATCGCGATGTCGAGCGGGATCTCGCCGAGGAACTCGGTGCCGAGCCGCTCGGCCTCGCGCCGGGCGCCGCCATGGCCGAAGATCTCGGACCGGTGGCCGCAATTGGGGCAGCAGAAGTAGCTCATGTTCTCGACGATGCCGAGGACCGGCACGTCGACCTTGCGGAACATGTTGAGGCCCTTGCGGGCGTCGAGCAGCGCGATGTCCTGCGGCGTCGAGACGATGACGGCACCCGACAGCGGCACCTGCTGGGCCATCGTCAGCTGTGCGTCGCCGGTGCCGGGCGGCATGTCGACGACCAGGATGTCGAGCGGCGCCCAGTTCACGTCGCGCAGCATCTGCTGCAGCGCGCTCATCACCATCGGGCCGCGCCAGATCATCGGCGTGTCCTCGGCGACGAGGAAGCCCATGGACATGACCTTGATGCCGTGACGCTGCATCGGTTCGAGCACGCGGCCGTCGTGCGAGGTCGGCCGGCCGGAGATTCCGGTCATCCGGGGCATCGACGGCCCGTAGATGTCGGCGTCGAGGATGCCGACCGCGAGCCCGTTGGCGGCGAGGCCGAGCGCCAGGTTGACGGCGACGGTCGACTTGCCGACCCCGCCCTTGCCCGAGGCGACGGCGACGATGGTGCGCACGCCGGCGATGGCGCCGCGTCCGGCGCCGGGCGAGGCGCCGCGCGGCGCCGCGCCGTGCCCGTGCGGCGCGGTCGCGGCCGCCGCCGCATTCCGGTGCGCGGTCAGGACCGCGGTCACCGACAGCACGCCCGGCAGCGCGTCGACGGCCTTCTCCGCCGCCCGCCGCAGCGGCTCGAGCGCCGGCCCGCGCGCCGGATCGACCTCGATCGCGAAGGCGACATGGCCGTCCTTGATCTGCAGCCCCGAGACCATCCCGAGACCGACGAGGTCGCCCCGCTCGCCATCCCGGATAGTGCGAAGGGCGGCGAGGATCGCGTCCTCGGTGATGGCGCTCATCCTTGAAAACTCCTGCTCGCTGGCAAATATCGCGTTGACCTGCCGCGCGTCCGCGGCCAGTCATGTCATATGGGGCCGTCGCGCGGCGTTTGCCAAGCGGCGGCCCGCGAGCGTTCGGGGACAAGGAGAACGGCGAATGCCGTGGAACAATCAGGGGGGCGGCGGCCCTTGGGGCGGCGGTGGCGGCGGCCAGGGGCCGTGGGGGCGCGGGCCCTCCGGCGGCGGTTCGCAGCCTCCGAACCTCGAGGACCTGATCCGCCAGGGACAGGATCGCTTTCGACGCCTGATGCCGCGCGGTTTCGGCGGCGGTCGTGGCGTCGCGGTGATCGTCGTGGTGCTGGGGCTGATCTGGCTGGCGAGCGGCTTCTATCGCGTACTGCCCGACGAGCAGGGCGTGGTGCTGCGCTTCGGCGAGTTCGTCAAGACGACGCAGCCGGGCCTCAACTACCACCTGCCGACGCCGATCGAGGCGGTGCTGACCCCGAAGGTCACCCGTGTCAACCGGGTCGAGATCGGCTTCCGCGCCGCCGAGACGGTGCGCAGCGGGGCGGTCCGGCAGGTGCCGGAAGAGAGCCTGATGCTGACCGGCGACGAGAACATCGTCGACATCAACTTCACGGTGTTCTGGGTCATCCGCAACGCCGGCGAGTTCCTCTTCAATATCCGCTCCCCCGAGCAGACCGTGAAGGCGGCGGCCGAGAGCGCGATCCGTGAATCGATCGGCCAGATTCCGATCGCGCTGGCGCTCGCCGAGGGCCGTCGCGAGATCGAGCAGAATACGCTGCGCCTGCTGCAGGAGGTGCTCGACAACTACACGGCCGGCATCCTGGTCACCCAGGTCCAGCTCCAGAAGGTCGACCCGCCGGGCCCCGTGATCGACGCCTTCCGCGACGTCCAGCGCGCCCGCGCCGACCAGGAGCGCCTGCGCAACGAGGCGGAAGCCTACCGCAACGACATCATCCCGCGCGCCCGCGGCGAGGCCGAGCGCCTCGTCCAGGAGGCCGAAGCCTACAAGCAGGAGGTGGTCGCCCGCTCCGAGGGTGACGCCCAGCGCTTCACCTCGGTCTATCAGGCCTATCGCGCCGCCCCCGACGTCACCACCCAGCGCATCTATCTGGAGACGATGGAGGAGGTGCTGCGGAACGTGAACAAGGTGGTCATCGACAAGAGTGCCGCCGGGTCGGGCGTCGTTCCGTACCTGCCGCTGCCGGAGGTCGCGCGGCGGCCCGGGCAGGCCGCACCGCCCTCCACCTCGTCCCGCACGCCCACCGGGGGCACCCAGCAATGAACCGCAAGTTCCTGATCGGCCTCGGCGTCGCGCTGGTCGCCGCGGTCATCCTCGCCACCTCGTCGCTCTTCATCGTCAACCAGGCGGAGCAGGCGATCGTCCTGCAGTTCGGCGAGCCCAAGCGGGTCATCCAGGAGCCGGGGCTCAAGGTGAAGGTGCCGTTCATCCAGAACGCCGTCTTCTACGACAAGCGCCTGCTCGACTTCGCGCCGCCGTCGGAGGAGGTCATCGCCTCCGACCAGAAGCGGCTCGTGATCGACGCCTATGCGCGCTACCGGATCGTCGATCCCTTGCGCTTCTACCAGACGATCGGCGCCGAAGCGCTCGCCCAGACGCGTCTCGGCGCCACCATCAGCGGCAGCCTGCGCCGCGTCATCGGCAACGTCACCCTGGCCCAGGTCCTCTCCGACGAGCGGTCCCGGATCATGGAGGAGATCCGGGTCGACGTGAACAAGGCGGCCACCAACTTCGGCCTCGACGTCATCGACGTCCGGCTCCGGCGGGCCGACCTCCCCGAAGAGAACAGCCAGGCGATCTTCGCCCGCATGCAGTCCGAACGCGAACGCGAGGCGCGCGAGTTCCGGGCGCAGGGTGCGGAACTGGCGCAGCGCATCCGCTCGCGGGCCGAGCGCGAGCGCACCGTCATCATCGCCGAGGCGCAGAAGCAGGCGCAGATCCTGCGCGGCGAGGGCGAAGGGGAGTCGGTGCGGATCTATGCCGACGCCTTCGGCAAGGACCCGTCCTTCTTCGCCTTCTACCGCTCGATGCAGGCCTATCGGGAAGCGATCAACCCCGGCGACACGACCATGGTGCTTGCGCCCGACAGCGAGTTCTTCCGGTATTTCTCGGACCGGAAGGGGCTGACGGTGCCGCCTCGGGCGCCGGCGCAGCAGTGAGCGGCGTCTCGGACCAAGGACCGGGATGGAGGTGCTTTGGGTGGCGTGCGGGCTGGTCCTCGTGATCGAAGGACTGGCCTACGCCGCATTTCCCGAGCAGATGCGACGGATGATGCGCCAGGCGCTCGAACTGCCGGAGGGCACCTTGCGGATGGCCGGGCTGCTGGCGGCCATCGTCGGCGTCGCGGTGGTCTGGCTCGCGCGCGGCTGACGGCGATGACGCAATCGCGATTTCCGCCTTCGGCGCGTTTCTCGCATAATGCCGGACGGATTCGCGCCCGGACGGGCGCGCCCGCCGGCCGCCGCGAGGTGCCGGCGTCTCACCGATGGAGCTGAGCTTGGCTCGCATGATCCCGATGGCCGCCGGGTGCGGCCTCCCGACCCCCCGAGACTGCGGCCGCGCCCGCGGCCGTCGCCGCTTTGGAGTCGCCGCATGGCTGGCGATGGCGGTCGCGACCGTCGCCTGGGTCCAGCCCGCGGCGGCGCGGTCGGCGCCGGAGAGTTTCGCCGACCTCGCCGCCAAGCTGCTGCCGTCGGTCGTGAACGTCTCGACGTCGCAGCAGTCCCGGGGCGGGGCCGCGCAGACCGGGCAGCAGCGCCGCCTGCCGGAGATGCCGCAGTTCCCGCCCGGCTCGCCCTTCGAGGACTTCTTCCGCGAGTTCTTCGAGCGCAACAACCGGCCGGACGCCCCGCCGCGCCGGGCGACGTCGCTGGGCTCCGGCTTCGTCATCGACGCCGCCGGCCTCATCGTCACCAACAATCACGTCGTCGCCGACGCCGACGAGATCACGGTCATCCTCCAGGACGACACCAGCCTCAAGGCCGAACTGGTCGGCCGCGACACCAAGACGGACCTGGCGTTGCTGCGCGTCAAGCCGACCAAGCCGCTGACGGCGGTGAAGTTCGGCGATTCGGACCAGGCCCGGGTCGGCGACTGGGTGCTGGCGATCGGCAACCCGTTCGGGCTCGGCGGCTCGGTGACGGCCGGCATCCTCTCCGCCCGCCAGCGCGACATCAATGCCGGCCCCTACGACGACTTCATCCAGACCGACGCCTCGATCAACCGCGGCAATTCGGGCGGACCGCTGTTCAACATGGCGGGCGAAGTGATCGGCGTGAACACGGCCATCTTCTCCCCGTCCGGCGGCTCGATCGGGATCGGCTTCGCCATCCCGTCCGCGCTCGCCCGCCCGGTGGTCCAGCAGCTCAAGGAGTTCGGCCGGACCCGGCGCGGCTGGCTCGGCGTGCGCATCCAGGGCGTCAGCGACGAGATCGCCGAGACGCTGGGGCTGGGCAAGGCGCGCGGGGCGCTGGTGGCGAGCACCAGCGAGAAGGGGCCGGCGGCCGAGGCGGGAATCCAGCCGGGCGACGTCGTGCTCGCCTTCGACGGCCGCGACATCACCGAGATGCGACGCCTGCCCCGCGTCGTCGCCGAGACGCCGATCAACAAGCGCGCGAAGGTCGTGGTCTGGCGCAAGGGCCGCGAGATGTCCTTCGAGGTCAAGGTCGGCGAGCTCGACGAGAGCGAGGAATCCGAGCAGGTCGCGGCGCTTCCCAAGGGCGGCGAGCAGAAGCCGATGACGGCCGAGGCCCTCGGCCTGTCGCTGTCGGGCCTGTCGGCGGACCTGAAGCAGAAGTTCAGCATCGGCGACGAGGTCAACGGCGTCGTGGTGACGGCGGTGTCGCCGAACAGCCCGGCGGCGGAGAAGGGCGTCCGTGCCGGCGACGTCATCCTCGAGGTCGGTCAGGAAGAGGTGAAGACGCCGGCCGAGGTTGCGGCCAAGGTCGAGGAGGCCCGTCGGGCCAACCGCAAGTCGCTGCTGCTGCTGATCGACCGCCAGGGCGACCTGCGCTTCGTCGCGCTCCGCATCGACCGCGGCTGACCCGCGCGCCGTCAGCCGGCCGCGAACTCGGCCGGACGGTAGCCCTGGAGGTAGAGGACGGCGGTCAGGTCGGAATGGACGATGCGGTTGGCGACCGCGGCCGCCACCGGCGGCTTCGGGCGAAATCCGACGGCGAGGCCGGCGGCGGCCAGCATGGCGAGGTCGTTGGCGCCGTCGCCGATCGCAACCGCCTCGGCGGTGGAGAGGTGACGTTCGGCGGCGAGCCGCTCCAGCGTCGCCCGCTTGCCCTCCGCCGTGATCGCGAGTTCGGCCACCTCGCCCGTCAGGAGGTCCCCGTCCCAGGCGAGGCGGTTGGCGAAGCCGAGGTCGAAACCGAGCTCGGCGCGCACGCGGTCGACGAAGATCGAGAAGCCCCCGGACACGAGCGCGGTGAGCGCGCCGGAGCGGCGCATGGTCGCGACCAGGGTGCGCGCGCCGGCGACCGGGCGGATGCCGCGGGCGGCGGCGGCGAGCAGGGCCTCGCCGTAGCCCGCGAACAGGCGCGTGCGGTGGCGCAGCGAGGCGGCGAAGTCGATCTCTCCCGCCATGGCGCGGCGGGTCACGGCGGCGACCGCGTCGCCGAGCCCGGCCAGCGCCGCCATGTCGTCGAGCAACTCGTTCTCGACGACCGTCGCCTCCATGTCGCAGACCAGCAGGCGCCGCCGCCGGCCGGCGACCGGGGTCGCGAGCACGTCGATGGCTGCCGGCGCCAGGGCCAGGGCGGCGGCGGCGTGGGCGGCCGCCGGGTCGTCGGCGGCGTAGGCGAGGTCGCAGGCGATCCCCGGCGCCAGCCAGTCGGGCATGCCGACCCGGGCGCCGGCGCCGGCGAGCGCCGCCTGGGCCGCGGCCGGAACCGACGGCCCGAGCCGGCCTTCCGCGGCGCCGGCGACAAGGGTGAGGACATGAGTCATGCCGCTGTATAGGAGCCGGCCCTGCCGCACTGCAACATGACCGAAGCGCACACGGGAGGCGACATCGAGGCCCTGGTGGTGGCCGGGCCGACCGCCGGCGGCAAGTCGGCGCTGGCACTGGCGCTGGCACGCCGCTTCGGCGGCACCATCGTCAATGCCGACAGCCAGCAGCTCTATGCCGACCTGCGGGTGCTGACGGCGCGGCCGTCGCCGCAGGACGAGGCGGCGGTGCCGCACCGCCTCTATGGCGTGCTGGCGGCGGCCGAAATCGGTTCGGCCGAGCGCTGGCGGCAGATGGCGGTCGCCGAGATCGCGGCCGCTCGCGCCGGCGGCCGCCTGCCGATCCTGGTCGGCGGGACCGGCCTCTACCTGCGCGCGCTGCTGCGGGGACTGGCCGCCGTGCCCGACATTCCGGACGCCGTCCGGGCCGAGGGGCGGGAGCGCCATCGCCGGCTCGGCGGCGAGGCCTTCCATGCCGAACTCGCCGCCCTCGACCCGGACGGGGCGGCGCGGCTGGCGCCGGGCGACAGCCAGCGTCTGGTGCGCGCCTGGGAGGTGGTGACCGCGACCGGCCGGACGCTTGCGGACTGGCAGCGGGCGACGGCGGCCCCGGCGGACGCGCCCCGGGTGGCGGCGATCCTGGTCATGCCGCCGCGCCTGACGCTGCAGCCGCTGATCGCGCGGCGCTTCCGCGCCATGCTGGAGGAGGGCGCCGTCGACGAGGTGCGGCGGCTCCTGGCGCTCGGTCTCGCCCCCGACCTGCCGGTGATGAAGGCGGTGGGGGTGCCGGAACTGGCCCGCCACGTCGCCGGCGAATGGACCCTGGAGGCGGCGACGGCGGCGGCGGTCCGCGCGACCGAGCAGTATGCCAAGCGCCAGCTCACCTGGTTCCGGCATCAGGCGCCGCGCGACATGCCGACGCATCGGACCCTGCGCGAGCAATATTCGGAAAGGCTGCTGCCGGAAATCTTTGCATTTCTTCGTCCGTTTCGGTTGACCGCCTGATCGGCCGGCTCTAGGTTGCGCGCCTTGCCGACGGGGCCGACCCGTCGGACGGGGCGCGTGCGCCCCGATCGGAAGGAATGGGAGAAATGACGGACCAGCAGCCGAACGGAGCCGAAATCGTCATGAAGGCGCTCGCGGACCAGGGCGTCGACGTAATCTTCGGATATCCGGGCGGCGCGGTACTTCCGATCTACGACGCGCTCTTCAAGCAGAACCATGTCCGCCACATCCTCGTGCGCCACGAGCAGGCGGCGGTGCATGCGGCCGAGGGCTATGCCCGCTCGACCGGCAAGGTCGGCGTCGTCCTCGTCACGTCCGGCCCCGGCGCGACCAACGCCGTCACCGGCCTGACCGACGCGCTGATGGATTCGATCCCGATCGTCTGCTTCACCGGCCAGGTGCCGACGCACCTGATCGGCAACGACGCCTTCCAGGAAGCGGACACGACGGGGATCACCCGGCCCTGCACCAAGCACAATTACCTGGTCAAGGACGTCGACCAGCTGGCGCGGACGATTCACGAGGCGTTCCACGTCGCCCGCAGCGGCCGGCCCGGCCCCGTGGTGATCGACCTGCCCAAGGACGTCCAGTTCGCCGCCGGCCAGTACCTGCCGCCCGAGGCCGTCACCCACCGCACCTACCGGCCGCAGGTCGAGCCCGACGCCAAGGCGGTGGCGGCGGCGGTCGACATGCTGGAGCAGGCGAAGCGGCCGATCTTCTATGTCGGCGGCGGCGTCATCAATGCCGGGCCCGAGGCGGCGCAGGTGTTGACGGACCTCGTCCGGACGACGGGCTTCCCCTGCACGATGACGCTGATGGGCCTCGGCGCCTTCCCGGCATCGGACCCGCAGTCGCTCGGCATGCTGGGGATGCACGGCAGCTACGAGGCCAACCTCGCCATGCACGGCTGCGACGTGATGGTGGCGGTCGGCGCGCGTTTCGACGACCGGGTGACCGGCAACCTCACCAAGTTCTCGCCGGGCTCGCGCAAGATCCACATCGACATCGACCCGTCCTCGATCAACAAGAACGTCCGCGTCGACCTCGCCATCGTCGGCGACGCCGGACGGACGGCGGCGGCGATCCTGGCGGAGTGGAAGCGGCGCAAGGCCAAAGCCGACCGCGGCGCGCTCAAGGCCTGGTGGAAGCAGATCGAGGAGTGGCGGGCCCGCAACTGCTTCGCCTACGAGAAGACCGACCAGGTCATCAAGCCGCAATACGCGCTGGAGCGGCTGCGCGAACTGACCCGTGGCCGGCAGACCTTCATCACCACCGAGGTCGGCCAGCACCAGATGTGGGCGGCGCAATTCCTGCGCTTCGAGGGCCCGAACCAGTGGATGACCTCGGGCGGTCTCGGCACCATGGGCTACGGCCTGCCGGCGGCGATGGGGGTGCAGATCGCCCATCCCGACGCGCTGGTCATCGACGTGGCGGGCGAGGCCTCGATCCTGATGAACATCCAGGAGATGTCGACGCTGGCCCAGTACCGGCTGCCGGTGAAGATCCTCATCCTCAACAACCAGTGGATGGGGATGGTGCGGCAGTGGCAGGAACTGCTGCACGGCGCCCGCTACTCGGAGAGCTATTCCGACTCGCTGCCCGACTTCGTGAAGCTCGCGGACGCGTTCGGCGCCGTCGGCCGCCGGGTCACCGAGGTCGGCGACGTCGATGCGGCGATCCGCGAGATGATCGAGACGCCGCGGCCCTTCATCCTCGACATGTGCGTCGACCAGAAGGAGAACTGCTTCCCGATGATCCCCTCGGGGGCGGCGCACAACGAGATGCTGATGGGGCCGGAGGATCGCCGCCAGACGACGGTCTCGGACGAGGGGATGGTGCTCGTATAGGGGGCGGCTCGCCCCCAGCGCCCGTTCCTTCCTCCCGTCTTCCGGAGTTCCGTCCCTTGAGCGACATCCGCCGCCACACCATCGCCGTGCTCGTCGACAACGAGCCCGGCGTCCTCGCCCGCGTGATCGGCCTGTTCTCCGGCCGAGGCTACAACATCGAGAGCCTGACGGTGGCCGAGGTCGACCCGGCACAGCACCTCTCCCGCATCACCGTCGTGACCTCGGGCACGCCGATGATCATCGAGCAGATCAAGGCCCAGCTCGACCGGCTGGTGCCGGTCCACGCCGTGCGCGACCTCACCCTCTCGGGCAAGTCGGTGGAGCGCGAACTGGCGCTCATCAAGGTCGCGGGCACCGGCGAGAAGCGCATCGAATCGCTGCGGCTCGCCGACATCTTCCGCGCCCGCGTCATCGACAGCACGACGGAATCCTTCGTCTTCGAGATGACGGGCTCGACCGAGAAGCTCGATGCCTTCGTCGACCTCATGCGGCCGCTCGGCCTCGTCGACGTCTCCCGGACCGGGGTGGTGGCGATCTCGCGCGGGCCGAAGGCGATCTGAAGCATGGCCGGCAAGTCGCTGCTGCCGCCGCCGCCCGGCGCCGGCATCATCTCCAGCTTTCCGAAGTCCGGCCGGACGTGGCTGCGGTTCATGCTGTCCGTATATCTCGACGATCTCTACGGATTGCAGGGGGCGGTGGACCTCCATTCGATGTTCCGGATCCTGCCGAACAACGACGACGACGCGTTGCGCGGCCGGCATCTCTATGCCTTCGCCGACCGGCCCGAGGTGCCGCGGGTGCTGTGCGAACACCTGCTGTGGCGGCCATTCGACCCGGCGGTCAATCCGACCGTCGCGATCGTCCGCTCGCCGGTCGATACGCTCGTGTCGTCGTACTTCATGGAAACCCGGCAGCGGCACCAGACCGATATCGAGCTCCCGGCCTACCTGCGCAGCAAACGCGGGGTCCGGCGATGGATCGTCTACTACAATGCACTCCTCGCCGAGCGGCCGCCGGGCATCGCCACCTGGGTCAGCTACGAGCAGTTGAAGCAGGAGCCGATGGCTACGCTGGGCGTGGTCCTCGACACGTTCCGGATCGACCGCGACCCGGAACGCATGGAGCGCGCCATCGCCGCCTCGGCCTTCGACCGCATGGCGGCGCTGGAGGAGGACCAGGGGTTTCCCGGCAATCCGGCCGACCCCGACGACCCGCAGGGCCGGCGCATGCGCGAGGGCAAGGTCGGCGCCGCGAGCCGCTATCTGACGCCGGCCGACGAGGATTTCGTACGGACGACGATCAACGAGACGCTTCACCCCGCCGCCCGGGAGCGTCTCCGGCAACTGGGCTGCAATCTCTGACGGGGCGACCCCGTCTCCCGTATCCCCACCCCGGAGGACCAGAACCATGCGCGTCTATTACGATCGCGATTCCGACGTCAATCTCGTCAAGGGCAAGAAGGTCGTCATCGTCGGCTACGGCAGCCAGGGCCACGCCCATGCGATGAACCTGCGCGACAGCGGCGTGAAGGACGTCGTGGTGGCGCTGCGCAAGGGCTCGGCGACGGCGAAGAAGGCCGAGGCGGCCGGCTTCAAGGTCATGACCCCGGCCGACGCCGCCAAGTGGGCCGACGTCGTCATGGTGCTGACGCCGGACGAGCTGCAGGCGGCCCTGTGGCGTGACGACCTCGCCGCCAACATGCGCGAGGGCGCGGCGATCGCCTTCGCCCACGGCCTCAACATCCACTTCAACCTGATCGAGCCGCGGCCCGACATCGACGTCTTCATGATCGCGCCGAAGGGCCCCGGCCACACCGTGCGCTCGGAGTACCAGAAGGGCGGCGGCGTGCCCTGCCTCGTGGCGGTGCACCAGAACCCGTCGGGCAACGCGCTCGAGATCGCGCTGTCCTATGCCTCGGCGATCGGCGGCGGCCGCGCCGGCATCATCGAGACGACCTTCAAGGAAGAGTGCGAGACCGACCTGTTCGGCGAGCAGACCGTGCTCTGCGGCGGTCTGACCGCCCTCATCACGGCCGGCTACGAGACGCTGGTCGAGGCCGGCTATGCGCCCGAGATGGCCTATTTCGAGTGCCTGCACGAGGTGAAGCTGATCGTCGACCTCATGTACGAGGGCGGCATCGCCAACATGCGCTACTCGATCTCCAACACCGCCGAGTACGGCGACTACACCCGCGGTCCGCGCGTCATCGGGCCCGAGGTGAAGGAGCGGATGAAGACCATCCTGAAGGAGATCCAGACCGGCCAGTTCGCCCGCGAGTGGGTGCTGGAGTGCCAGGCCGGCCAACCGGGCTTCAAGGCGATGCGCCGGATGAACGCCGAGCACGGCGTCGAGGAAGTGGGCGCCAAGCTGCGCGCCATGATGCCCTGGATCGCCGCCAACAAGCTGGTCGACAAGTCGAAGAACTGACCGCCGTCCGCCCGGGGGCGGAGGCGAGGGCCCCGGCCGCAAGGCCGGGGCCCTTTGCCTGTCAGGGGCGGCCGAAGAGGACGGTGAACCCCTGTCCGATGCCGCGGCATCGCCGGAGTTCGCCGGCGAGCCGGCCCCATTCCCGGAAATTGACGGCGAGCGGGTTGCGGCTGGGCCGGCCGTCGTCGCCGGTGCCGAAGCGCAGCGGCTCGGCCGGCGTCGGTGCGAAGGTGCCGAAGAGCCGGTCGAAGAGGATCAGCATTCCTCCGAAGTTGCGGTCGAGGCACGACCGGTTGACGGCATGGTGGACATGGTGGTGCCGCGGCGTGTTCAGCACCCACTCCAGCGGGCCGAGATCGGGGGTCCAGGCGGTGTGCAGGAAGAGCTGGTAGAAGAGATTGAGGCCGAGCATTCCCAGGACCGCCAGCGGCGGGAAGCCGAGGACCACGAGGGGCAGGTAGAAGAGGATCCCTCCGGTCACCGGGCCGAACCAGCCGATCCGGATGGCGGCGCTGAGGTTGAGCCGGGTGGGGGAGTGGTGGACGCTGTGTACCGCCCACAGGAGCCGGACCCGGTGCATCACGCGATGATGCAGGTAGTAGGCCGCCTCGACGCCGAGCAGCAGCGCCGCCCAGGGCAGCGCCCCGTCCATCGTTATGGTGAAGATCCGCAGGTCGTACGCCCAGGCGAGCGGCACCACGACCAAACCGGCGGTCGCGATCTGCAGCAGACGCTGGACGATCTGGATGGCGAAGGAGGCGGCGGTCTCCCCCAGGTCGTAGGCATCGTGCCGGATCGCCCGGCACACGAGATATTCGAGGAGCGCCAGGCCCGCCGCTGCCAGCGGCAGGGCCGAGCGGGTCTCGCCGAAGCCGGCGAGACCCGGCTCGACGCCGGTCACTTGCCCCCCGCCCGCGACTGCAGGAAGGCCTTGCACGGAGGCGAAACCGCCGGCGCGTTCGCCTCGAGGCAGGCGAGGAGGCGGCCACCGCCCGGCCGGACGCCGTCGCACAGGCGCTTGGCGTCGGCGCCGCAGGCGGTCCGCGCCTCCCGCATCTTCTGCTGCGCGTGGACCGGGGCGGTCGCGGCGAGCGCAAGGGCGGCGGCCAGCACGGCGGGAACGATCCGCATCATGGTCCGTCCGCCCGTCAGTAGCGGCTGATCGAGCCGCTGCGGGTCACGCTGCGCCCGTACGGCCCGGTCGTGGTGCGGGAATAGTCGACGCTGTCGGCATCGCGACTGATGCTGCCGTGGCGGCTCACCGACCGGCCATAGGGGCCGGTGGCGGTGTAGGACCGCTGGCAGGCGCCGTAGGCGCAGCTGCCCGAGCCCTGGGCCGAGTAGGTGCCGCGCCAGGTGGTGACGCTCTTGCTGCGCTGCCAGGCGGCGGCGTCGTGGGCGACGCCCAGCATGACGATGCAGGCGGCGGCCGAGGCGAGCAGGATTCGCTGCATGGTTGGCTCCCTTCCGGAAGTCGGGACGCCGGGACGGCATCCCCTCGCCGCCGAACCTGCCCTGACCGCTTTGCCGGCGGTTTGCGGATCGGGCCCGCCATGTAACGTTTTGTAACGGCCGGACGGCGGTGGTTGCCCGGGTCGGCCGGCCAATGCACCTTGCCGCCATGGCCGCGGCAACGATCCTGCTGATCGAGGACGACCGGGAGATCCGGCAGCTCGTCGGCGACCTGCTGGAGCGCGAGGACTATCGCGTCCTGGCGGCGGGCGACGGCCGCCAGGCGAACCGGTTCGTCGCCCAGTCGCCGCCCGACCTCGTGGTGCTCGACCTGATGCTGCCCGGCGAGGACGGGCTGTCGATCTGTCGCCGGCTGCGCGCCCAGGGCAACGTGCCGATCCTGATGGTGACGGCCAAGGGCGATCCGGTCGACCGCGTCGTCGGGCTGGAGCTCGGCGCCGACGACTACCTCGTCAAGCCCTTCGACCCGCGGGAGCTGCTGGCCCGCGTCCGTGCCCTGCTGCGGCGCGCCGCCGGGCTGCCGACCGATCCGCGGCGGCGGCGCTTCCTCTTCGCCGGGCTGGAGATCGACCTCGACTCGCGGCGGCTCGCGGTCGCCGGCGGCGAGCGGGTGGCGCTGACCTCGGCCGAGTTCGACCTGCTGGCCTGCCTGGTGGAGCGGCCGCGGCGCGTGCTCACGCGCGACCAGCTCCTCGACTGGACGCGCGGCCGCACCGCCGACCCGTTCGACCGCACCATCGACGTCACGGTCAGCCGGCTGCGGCGCAAGCTCGACCAGGCGGTTCCGGGCGGCGCCGAGCTGGTCGAGACCGTGCGCAACGGCGGCTACCTGCTGGCGGCCGAGATCGGCGAGGGCTAGGTGCGGCGGCTGCGCTTCGCCTGGCGCCTGGCGCTGATCGTGATCGCGGCCCTGCTGGCCGTGCAGTTCCTGGCCCTCGGCGTCTATACCCTGCAGCGCAGCCCGCGGACCGACCTCGCGCCCGGGATGCCGCTCGCCGGCCAGGTGTCCGCCCTGGCACGGCTCCTGGACGGGCTCGACGGGGCCGGGCGGGACCTCGCGCTCCAAGCCTTCCGCGCGCCCGGCGTCGGCGCCGGAATCGTGGCGGGCCCGGCCGCTGCGGAGCCGGACGGGGCGAGCCTGCCGCGGCTCGAGGAGGCGATTCGCCGCCAGCTCGGACCCGCCGGGGGGCGGCCGCTCGCCGCCTGGGTGGCCGAGGCGGCGCACCTGCCGCGGCTCCGGCGGCTGATCGGCGGCGAGGTCCGGATCGCGGTCGCGCTCGCCGACGGGGCGACGCTCCGGGTCGAGGTGCGCGGCGACCTGACCGTGCGGCTGCTCGGCATTCCGGTCGGGGTGTTCGCCGGCCTGATCGGCCTCGCCGTCGCCGCCCTGGCGCTCTTCGCCGTCGTCCGCGAGACCCGGCCGCTGGCCGCGTTGGCGGAGCGGCTGGAGCGGTTCGGGCACCAGCCGGAGGCCTCGCCCCCATTGCCGGAGCGGGGGGCGCCCGACGTCCGCATCCTGATCCGCGCCGTCAACGCCATGCAGGACCGCATCGTCGGCCTGATGCGTGGCCGCGCCCTCGTCCTCGGCGCCGTCTCCCACGACCTGCGCACCTCGTTGACGCGACTGCGCCTGCGCGCCGACGCGGTTCCCGAGAGCGCCGCCCGGACGGCGATGCTGCGCGACGTCGAGGACATGGAGGCGCTGCTCGAGGATTCGCTGGCCTTCGCCCGCGCGACCTTCGCCGAGGAGGGCGGGGCCTGCGACCTGGCGCGGGTGGTGCGGCGCGAGGTCGAGGAGCGCGAGGCGCTCGGCCAGCCGGTGAGGCTCGATGCCGGGGCCGCCACGGCATGGGTGCCCGGCAGCGCGCCGGCCCTGCGCCGGGTCGTGGCCAACCTCGTCGACAATGCCGTCAAGTATGGCGGACGGGCCGATCTCGCCCTCACGATCGCGGACAGCCGTGCGGAACTGCGGGTCGACGATGCCGGTCCCGGCATTCCCGATGCGGCCCGGGCCCTGGTGTTCGAGCCCTTCCGCCGCCTCGATCCGTCGCGCAATCGTGACCTCGGCGGCGCCGGGCTCGGCCTCACCATCGCCGCCCAGATCGTCGGCAGTCTCGGGGGCACGATCACGGTCGGCTCGAGCCCGCTCGCCGGAGCGCGCCTCACGGTGCGCCTGCCGCTGGTCTCCGACCGGGAGACGGCAGCGCGAACATAACTAAATAGGATGGTTTAGTGTTTAGGGCGGATCATGCTATGGCTGCGGCCGTACTCGATGGAGGCCCCATGCCCAGGATGATCTTCGTCAACCTTCCCGTCGCCGACCTCGCCCGCTCCGACGCCTTCTATCAGGCGATCGGCGCGACGAAGAACCCGCAATTCTCGGACCAGACGGCGTCCTGCATGGTGCTGTCGGACACCATCCACGTCATGCTGCTGACGCACGCCAAGTTCCGCACCTTCACGCCCCGGCCGATCGCCGATGCCCGCGCCGCCACCGAGGTGCTGCTCGCCCTCTCCGCCGACACCAGGGCCGAGGTCGACGGCATGGTCGCCAAGGCCGCCGCCGCGGGCGGCAGGGCCGATCCCGGCCCGCAGCAGGACCACGGCTTCATGTACGGCCGCAGCTTCGAGGACCCGGACGGCCACATCTGGGAGGTGTTCTGGATGGACCTGGCAGCGGCCAAGGCGGCGATGGCCGGCCAGTCCTGAGGGAAATCGGCCCTGGTCGCAACGAAGAGCCCCCGGGAAGCGGTCCTCCCGGGGGCTCGACATGTCGGGGGCGACGATCCCCGGTTCAGTACGGCCCGGCCTTCAGCCCGCCGGTGGCGCTGCGCACCTTGGTCAGTTCGACCTGCATGCCGACCTGGAGCAGGCGGCTGTCGGAGCCGATGGTGGTGAACTGGAAGCCCTTCTGGGCCATCTTCGCGGCATAGTCGCCGGAGCCGGTGTGGATGCCGGCATGGACGCCGTGCTTCTTGCACGCCGCCAGGATGCCCATGATCGCCTCGTACTGGACGGTGCCCTCGGCATGGTCGAAGCCGACCTTGCCGGTGAGCGACAGCGACAGGTCGGCCGGGCCGACATAGACGCCGTCGAGGCCGGGGGTCGAGAGGATGGCGTCGAGATTGTCGAGCGCGGTCTGCGTCTCGATCATCGCCATGACGGCGATCGAGGCGTTCGCCTCCGGCTGGTAGTCGTTGCCGTAGAAGCCGGCGCGGATCGGCCCGAACGAGCGCTGGCCGAGCGGGGGATAGCGGCAGGCTTCGACGAGGCGCTTGGCCTGGTCGGCGGTGTTGATCATCGGGCAGATGACGCCGAGCGCGCCGGCGTCGAGGGACTTCATGATGATCCCCTCGTCGAGCCAGGGGACGCGCACGAACGGGGTGACCGAGGTCGTGTTGATCGCGGTGATGCAGGGGACCGCGCTCGAATAGTCCTGGACGCCGTGCTGCATGTCGACGGTGATCGAATCCCAGGCGAGGCCGGCCACGCCCTGGGCCATCACCTCGGCCGAGAAGCCGCTCGGGATGGCGAGCCAGCCGTTGACGACGCAGCCGCCTTCCTTCCAGATCTTGAGCACGTTGTTCTGTTTCATCGGGGACTTTCCTCCTGGGCCTAACGATGTCTCTCAGGCAGCGCCGTCGAGGACGAAGGGAACGTTGTTGAGGCGCGCCACCTCGGCGAGCTCGGCGACGAGGGCGGGGGGCATCGGCACGCCGTGCTTCGAGCGGTCGGCATGGTTCGCCCGCTCGGGATCGCCATGCACCAGGACCGGCTTCTCCGCGTCGACCGGGTCGGCTGTCCGCAGCGCGTCGACCATGCCGTCGAGGTCGCGCTCGAAATCGCCCGGGTCGCGGAAGGCGGTCGGGTCGATCGCCATGAAGAAATGGCCGATGTTGAACATCGGGTCGTCCGGCGCCTTCGCCGCCTTGATCGGCGCATACCAGGCGCCGGTCAGCATGGCGCAGAGGATTTCGACCATGGCGCCGAGGCCGTAGCCCTTGTGGCTCGACATCTCGGGCAGGCCGCCGACGGGCGTCAGCAGGCGGGCCTCGAAGGCCGCGCCCGGGTCGGTCAGCGGCGCGCCGTCCGCATCCATCGCCCAGCCGGCCGGGATCGGCTTGTCGTTGAGGTGGTGGACCCGGATCTTGCCGATGGCGACGGTGCTGGTCGCCATGTCGAGGCAGAAGGGCGGGTTGCGGCCGGCGGGGGCGGCGAAGGCGATCGGGTTGGTGCCGAACATCGGCACCCGGCTGCGCGTCGGCACGACGGCCGAGTTCCAGACGTTGGTGAAGGACATGCCGATGAGGCCGGCGGCGGCCGCCATCAGCGCATAGTACCCGGCGGGCCCGTAATGGTTCGAGTTGTAGACGCCGACCGCGGCCATGCCGCTCGCCTTCGCCTTCTCGATCGCGATCGACATCGCCTTGACGGCCGGATAGTGGCCGAGGCCGTGACCCGCATCGACCAGCGCCGTCACCGGCGCCTCGCGCACCACCTTGACGTCGGGGCTGGCGACGACCTTGCCCTCGCGCCGCAGCCGGTCGTAGAGCGGCAGCATCGAGATGCCGTGGGAATCGACGCCGCGCAGGTCGGTCTCGACCATGACGTCGACGACGGCGCGGGCCTGGTCGTCCGGCATGCCCCAGGCGTCGAGGACGAGCCCGATCTGGCGGCGCAGCCGCTCGGCCGGGACGCGGGTCGTGGGCGCGGCCATCAGACCTCGACCCGCGTGAGGACCGGCTTGCCGGAGAAGTAGGCGATCAGGTTGTCGCACATGAGCTTGCCCATGGCGGCGCGCGTCTCGTGGGTGTTGCTGGCGATGTGCGGCGTCACCACGACATTGTCGAAGGTCAGCAGCTTCGCCGGCACGTTGGGCTCGTCCTCGAAGACGTCGAGGCCGGCCGCGCCCAGCGCCTTGTCCTCCAGCACCCGCACCAGCGCCGCCTCGTCGACGATGCTGCCGCGGGCGATGTTGACGAGGATGCCCTTGGCGCCGATGGCGCGCAGCACCTCCTCGTCGATGAGCTTGCGCGTCGTCGGCCCGCCGTAGCAGGCGACGAAGAAGAAGTCGGAGTTGCGGGCGAGGTCGAGCAGTGACGGCATCAGCCGGTAGGGCAGGTTCGTCTTCGGCTCGATGTCGTAGTACATGATCTCCATGTCGAAGCCGGCGAGCCGCTTGGCGAGCGCGGTGCCGATGCGGCCGAGGCCGCAGATGCCGGCGCGCTTGCCGGTGACCTTGACGCCCGCCGGATAGTTGCCTTTCAGCCACTGCCCGTCGCGCAGGAAGCGCTCGGCCTGGGGCACCCGCCGCGCGGCGTCCAGCATCAGCGTCATGCCGAGATCGGCGACGCAGTCCGTCAGGACGTTCGGCGTGTTGGTGAGGACGATGCCCTTCTCCTTCACCGTCGGCAGGTCGACCGCGTCGTAGCCGACGCCGAAGCCCGAGATGATCTCGAGCTTGGGCAGGGCGAGGATGAGGTCGCGCGGCGCCCCATGCACGCCGGTCGAGGCGAGGCCGCGCGCCTTGCCGGCGACCGCGGCGAGGAAGGCCGCACGGTCCGGTGCCTCGTACATCTTGTGGCAGGTGAAGTTCTCTTCCAGCACCGCCATGATCTGCGGCGGATATTGGGCGATCAGCACGATGTCGGGCTTCATGGCGATTCCTGGAAGGTTCTTGTGGTTCAGTGGATTTCCGGTTCCGGCGTCGGCGCCGTGCCGGCGAGGAAGTCGAAGTCGCAGCCCTTGTCGGCCTGGGTGATGTGCCGGGACAGGAGGACGCCGTAGCCGCGGCCGAATTTCTGCGGTGGCTGCTTCCATTCGGCGCGGCGGCGTTCGAGTTCCTCGGCATCGACCTCGAGGTCGATGCGGCGGTTCGGGACGTCGAGCGCAATCATGTCGCCGGTGCGCACCAGGGCGAGCGGCCCGCCGACGAAGGATTCCGGCGCGACATGGAGGATGCAGGTGCCGTAGCTGGTGCCGCTCATGCGCGCGTCGGAGATGCGGACCATGTCGCGCACCCCCTGCTGCAGCAGCTTGCGCGGGATCGGCAGCATGCCCCATTCCGGCATGCCGGGCCCGCCGAGCGGGCCGGAGTTGCGCAGCACCAGCACCGAATCGGCGGTCACCGGCAGGTCGGGATCGTCGATGCGCGCCGCCATGTCGTTGTAGTCGTCGAAGACCATGGCGGGGCCGCGATGCATCATGAGCTTCGGGTCGGCCGCGGTCGGTTTGATGACCGCGCCGTCGGGCGCCAGGGTGCCCGACAGGACGGCCAGCCCTCCCTCCCGCGAGAGCGCCGTTTCCGGCGTCCGGATGACATCGGCATCGAAGATCTCGGCGTCGGCGATGTTCTCGCCCAGCGTCCGGCCGTTGATGGTGCGGCAGCCGAGGTCGAGCCGGTCGCCCAACTGCTTGAGGAGCGCCCGGAGCCCGCCCGCGAGGTAGAAGTCCTCCATCAGGTAGGCGCCCGACGGCCGCAGGTTGGCGATCATCGGCGTCGTCCGCGAGATGGCGTCGAAGCGGGCGAGGTCGAGCGGCACGCCGGCGCGGCCGGCCATGGCGATGACGTGGATGATGACGTTGGTCGAGCCGCCGACCGCCATCGCCGTCGTCACCGCATTGTCGAAGCTGCCGGCGGTCAGGAAGTCGGACGGCTTGAGGTCCTCCCACACCATCTCGACGATGCGCCGGCCGCTCTCGGCCGCCATCCGCGGGTGCATGCTGTCGGTCGCCGGGATCGAGGCGGCCCCCGGCAGGGTGAAGCCCAGGACCTCGGCGACGCTGGTCAAGGTCGAGGCGGTGCCCATCGTCATGCAGTGGCCGGGCGAACGGGCGATGCCCTCCTCGATCTCCTGCCACGCCTTCTCGTCGATCCGGCCGGCGCGCAACTCGGCCCAGTATTTCCAGGTGTCGCTGCCGCTGCCGAGCGGCGTGTTGCGCCAGTTGCCCTTCAGCATCGGGCCCGCGGGCACGAACACGGTCGGGATGTTCATGCTGGTGGCGCCCATCAGCAGGGCGGGCGTGGTCTTGTCGCAGCCGCCGAGCAGCACCGCCCCGTCGCAGGGATAGGAGCGCAGCAGCTCCTCCGTCTCCATGGCGAGGAGGTTGCGGTACATCATCGTCGTCGGCTTCTGGAACGGCTCCGACAGGCTGATCGCCGGCATCTCGACCGGGAAGCCGCCGGCCTGCAGTACCCCCCGCTTCACCGCCTCCGCGCGCTCGCGGAAATGGAAGTGGCAGGGGTTGATCTCGCTCCAGGTGTTGATGATCGCGATGACCGGCTTGCCGCGATAGTCTTCGCGGCCGAAGCCCATCTGGGCGGCGCGGGAGCGGTGGCCGAACGAGCGGAGGTCGTCGACCCCGAACCAGCGATGGCTGCGCAGTTCTTCGGGTTTCTTGCGGGTCATGCGGGGCAGGGCTCGGGAAGGCGGGGGACGGCGGGACCGGCAGCCTAAGCCCCGCCTCCGGGCCGGTCAACGCGAGCCGGGGGTTTGTCGACAATCGCCATGGGATCGCAGATGCGCGACGGTTGGGGACGAAACGATGCCGCGGCCGCGCCGGATCCGGCGGCCATCCGGCGCATGGTCGGGGCTCCGATCGTGCGGGCGGAGCCCGTGTCGGGCGGGCTCGCCAACACGAACCTGCGCATCGAACGGGCGGACGCCGACCAGCCGATCCTGCTGCGAATCTATCGTCGGGACCCGGCGCAGGCCGGGAAGGAGGCGCGCCTGCATGCCCTCATGGGCGGCCGCGCGCCGGTTCCCCGCTTCCTCGATGGGCCGCGGCTGGACCCGGCGACCGGGGAGACCTTTGCGGTCCTGGAATGGATGCCGGGCGAGCGGCTGGAGCAGCTGCTGCCACGCCTCGACGCTCCGGCCCGGGCCGCACTCGGCCGGGCCGTCGGCACCGTGCTGGCGAGCGTCCACGCCATCGCCTTCGATCGCTCAGGGTTCTTCGGTGCCGATCTCGGCATCGGCTCGTCGCTGCCGGGCGGCGCCGAAGGGCTCGTCGGGTTCCTGCGCCGCTGCCTGCTCGAGGGACCGGGCGGGGCGCGGCTGGGGGCGGCCGACACCCGGGCCGCCCTCGCTTTCGCCGCTGCCGAGGGCGACCGTCTCGCCGCAGGGGTGGGGAGGGCGGGGCTGGTCCATGGCGACTTCAACGGGTCGAACATCCTGGTCGCCGACGGCCGCGTCACCGCGCTCCTCGACTGGGAGTTCGCGTTCGCCGGCTCGCCCGCCTTCGATTTCGGCAATCTGCTGCGGCCGCCGGCGGGGCTGTGCCCGGCCTTCGTCGCCGGCCTGGCGGAGGGATACGCGGGAGCGGGCGGCCTGCTGCCTCCCGACTGGCGCCGCCTTGCGGCCATCGCCGACCTCTATTCGTGGGCAGACTTCCTCGCCCGGCCGGATGCGGGCGACGCGCTGGCGCGCGACGCCGCGGCGGCGATCCGCGCCACCATCGCCGCCCCCTGCTGGGATGAGAGCCGGTGTTCGACGCGCTTGACCGTCGCCAAGAAGAAAGTATTCTCATCAAAAGAATTCTCATTAAAATGCGGCGGTGCCAGTTTGACGTCGTCCTCCTCACCGTCGGGTTCCCCGCCCGAGAACGGCACGGTGGCAGCACCGCACCGGGTGCCGGGGCACTTGGCCCGGCGGTTTTATCAGGTGTTCGTCGGCGTGCTGTCCGAAGTGACGGCCAGCGCCGGCCTGCTTCCGCTCGAGTACGCCGCGCTGGCTTCGCTCGACGAGCGGCGTGATCTCGACCAGAAGCGCCTCGCCGAGCATATCGGGATCGATACCACCAGCGTCCGCCAGGTGATCGAGGGGCTGGAGGCCAAGGGACTGCTCGACCGCCGCGTCGATCCCGCGGACCGGCGGGCGCGCATTCTCCAGATCACCCCGACCGGAGAGGATCTGCGACGGCGCGTGCGGCCGCTGATGCTCGCCGCCCAGGATCGCATCCTCTCGGCCCTGTCCGGCGACGAGCGGGCCAAGCTGATCGAGCTTCTGCTCCGCGTCGTCGAGACCAACGCCTCCTATGCGCGGCCCGGCATCGGTCGCCGCCGTCCGCGCAAGCGATCCAGCGCGACCGCTACCAAGGAGTGAGGGAAGCATGACCAGTCGCGTGGCCAGGGCCCTACTGCGCATCGCCTGCGCTAGCCTCGTGATCTCGACGCTGAGCGCGGCCGGTGCCGCGCCGGCGGCCGCTTGGCCGACGCGCGCCGTTCGGGTCGTCACGCCCGGGGCTCCCGGAAGCGGGATGGATGCGACCGCACGGTTGCTGGCGGAGCAACTGGAGAAGCGGTGGAAGCAGCCGATCGTCGTCGAGAACCGGCCGGGCGCCGACGGCTTCCTCGCGATCGGCAGCTTCCTGGAGGCGAAGGACGGCCACGCGCTGCTGTTCACCACGCACAGCGCGATCACCGTCACGCCCCTGCTGCACGACAAGGTGCCCTATGACCCCGGATCGGATCTCGTCCCGATCTCGCATGTCGTCGACGATTTCCTGGCGATCGTCACCGAGCCGGCCTCGCCGGCCCGGTCGCTGGCCGACCTTGTGGGCCTGGCCCGCGCGCGGCCGCAGGCGTTGAACTTCGCCGCGGCGCCGGGATCCCCCTATCTGGCGTTCGTCGCGTTCCAGAGGGGTGTCGGCATCGAGTTGACCCACGTCGGGTATCGCAGCATGGTGGCGGCGATCCCCGATCTGACGAGCGGGCGCATCCAGGTTGCCGTCATGCCGCTCGCCCTTGTCGTGGATCACGCACGCTCGGGCAAGGTGCGCCTGATGGCGGTGACCAATGAGACGCGGGCGGCGGCGGCGCCGGATGTTCCCACGGTGGCCGAGGCCGGCTTTCCGGTGCTGACCTTCGCCGGGGTGCTCGGCCTGTTCGGCCCCAGGGAGATGGCAGCATCGCTGCGCGAGCAGATCGCGACGGATGTCCGGGCCAGCCTGCAGGAGGGGAACGTGCGCCGGCGGTTGGAAAGCCTCGGCCTCTTGGCGCGCGGCGGTTCGCCCGCAGAGTTCGCGGCGACCATCGACGAGCAGCGGGCGAAGTGGGCGGCGATCGCGCGAGCCTACGGGGCCAGACCGCCCCAGCCCTGATTGCCGGTGGACGGCCCCCGCCCAGGGGGGCGCGGGCCGGCACGAAACCCGATGGAGGATCGATGCTCGTTCGCCCTGCGCAGCGCGAGTACCGCACCTGGGTGATCGACAGCCGCCGGTGGGAGGGCTATCGGCCCCGACCCGGTGACGTCGTGATCGTCACGCCGCCCAAATGCGGCACGACCTGGATGCAGCGAATCGTCGGCTCGTTGATCTTCCAGGACACGACACCGCGCGCGATCCCGACGATCTCACCCTGGATCGACGCCCGCTTCCGCGGCCCGGTGGAGGCGATGCACCGCGCGATCGCGGAGCAGACGCACCGCCGCTTCCTCAAGTCCCACCTGCCAGCCGACGGCCTGCCGCTCCACGACGAGGTGCGCTACGTCGTCGTCGTGCGCGACGGTCGGGATGTGCTGTTGTCATGGCACAATCACTCCGTCGGCTTCTCGCCGGCGATGCTGGCCGAGCTCGATCGGATCGGCCTGGAAGATCCCATGATCGGCCGTGCCTATCCCCGCACCCCGGAAGATGTTCGGGCGTGCTTCCGGTCGTGGCTGACGATCCCGGCCGTTCCCGGCCAGTCGGACGGATTCAACCAGCTGTCCTTCTTCGACATGGTGGCGATCCACTGGGCGGAGCGCGGCCGCGAGAATGTGCTGCTGGTCCACTTCAACGACCTCCTCGCCGACCTCGACGGCGAGATGCGGCGGGTCGCTGCCTTCCTGGACGTCGCCGTCGACCCGGCCGTCTGGCCGTCGCTGGTGGACGGTGCGAGCTTCGCGCAGATGCAGGCCGCAGGCGAGACGCTGATGCCCCAGACCCGGACGATGTTCGCGGACGGTGGCGCCCTTCGCTTCTTCAACAAGGGCACCAACGGCCGCTGGCGCGACGTGCTGGGCGCCGAGGAGCTGGCGCTCTACGATGCCAAGGTCCGGGAGAAGTTCCCGCCCGAGCTGGCCGAATGGGTCGAGTTCGGCCGTGCGGGTGGCGCACCTGGGGCAGGATCTGCCCGCGTCGATTCCGTCGGGCGGCAATGAGGGCGGAGCGGCGCCGAGGAGGAATTCTAACGGAGCGACCTGCGGAACCGCGCGAGTGACGCCCAGAAGAGGGCCGAGCCGATGCCGGCCAGGGCGAGGAGCTGCGGCCAGACGA
>NZ_JAYSFE010000026.1:37402-42425 GCF_041913585.1 Allostella sp. | reverse complement strand
CCGCCGCCGACGAGCGCCCGCTGCCGCTCGCGCTCGGCATCGAGGTAGCGCATCCGCGCCTCGATCTCGGCCAGCCGCGCCCGCTGCTTCTGGTCCTCGATCTGCGCCAAGAGGTCGCCGGGGACGACCTCGTCGCCCTCCGCCCGCTGCAAGGCGACGATCCGGCCGGCGGTCTCGGCGCGGACCTTCGCCCACTCGACCGGCTCGACGACGCCGGTCGCGTAGACGCCTGCGGTCAGCGGTCCGCGCACCGGTGCCGTGGTGCGGACGAGCGGCGGCGCCAGCACCCGCGTCGCCAGCAGCCAGGCGAGCAGGATCGTCGCGGCCAGCAGCAGCACCAGGAACAGGCGGTGGCGTCGCATCATGGGAACCGAACGCGGCGGGGCATGGATCGGCGCTCAGGCGGCGCTGTCCGCGACGATGCGGCCGTCGACGAGCTGAACGCGGCGTCCCGCCCGCGCCGCCAGGGCCAGGTCGTGGGTGACCGCGATCACCGTGCGCCCCTCCTTCCGCACCAGATGTTCCAGGATATCGAACACGATCGCGGCATTGCGGGTGTCGAGGTTGCCGGTCGGCTCGTCGGCCAGGACATAGTCCGGGTCGTTGGCCAGCGCCCGCGCCACCGCCGCGCGCTGGCGCTGCCCGCCCGAGAGCTGGTCGGGGCGCTTGCCCGCCTCGCGCTCGAGTTCGAGGCCGGCGAGGATGGCCATCGCCCGCGCCCGCATCTCCGCGACCGTGCCCCGCCCTTGCCGCCGCATCGGGATCAGCAGGTTGTCGATGACCGTGAACTCCGGCAAGAGGAAGTGGAACTGGAAGACGAACCCGATCCGGCCCAGCCGCAGCTCGGCCAGCGTCGTCTCGTCCATCGCCCCGGTGTCCCGACCGTCGATATGGATGGTCCCGGCGGTCGGCAGGTCGAGCAGGCCGAGGAGATAGAGCAGCGACGACTTCCCGGACCCGGACGGGCCGGTGATGGCGACGAACTCGCCGCGGCCGATCGCGAGATCGACGTCCCGCACCAGCGTCACCGGCACGGCGCCCGGCAGGATGCGGCTGACCTTGCGGGCGACGATGCCGCGCCCGGCCTCGGCCGCGCCGCCGCCCGCTTCCGCCTCCCGCTCGTCCGCTGCCGGCAATCCGCCTCCTCGCTTGCCCGATCCGGGCGATCGCATCACCTTCTGGAGGAAACCGCCGATGCGGCACAAGCGCGTTGATGCGGGTCAAGCCGCATCGCCGTCCCTCGCCCGCATCCCCCCCGTGGCGGCGTCCGCCGCTCTTGATATATCATATGGCAGTCGATCGCCCCCCCTCCCCCGCCGCAGAGGACCCATGCCGGCCCCGGACCTGCCGAACGCCGCCACGACCCCGCCCGCCCTGCACCGCCAGCCCGCCCCGCGCATCCGCGACGCGGCCGAACTCGCCCGCATCGCCCACGAGTTGCGGCGCGAGGTCGTGCGGCTCGTCGCGCCGACCGGACAGGGCTATGTCCAGCAGGGTCTGGGGGCGGCCGACCTCTTCACCGTCCTCTATTTCGCCGAACTGCGCCTCGATCCGGGCGACCCGGCCTGGGCCGACCGCGACCGGCTGCTGCTGTCGACCGCGCACAACACCGCGATCTTCTATGCGACGCTGGCCGCCCGCGGCCTCGTCGACCGCCGGGCGCTCGACGCCTACTGCCAGGACGGCTCGCCCTTCGAGGTCAATGCCTCCGAGCGGCTGGGGCCGGTGATCGAGGCCACCTGCGGGTCGCTCGGCCAGGGCCTGTCGGTCGCGATCGGGATGGCGATCGCCCGCCGCCGCGCCGGCTCGGACGCCCGCGTCTATGTCGTGCTCGGCGACGGCGAACTCCAGGAGGGCCAGGTCTGGGAGGCGGCGCTGCTCGCCGGCAGCCTCGGGCTCGGGAACCTCTGCCTTCTCGTCGACGACAATCGGATGCAGGTCGAGGGGCATGTCGACCGCGTCGTCCGGCTGGAGCCGATCGCCGACAAGTGGCGGGCCTTCGGCTGGGCGACCGAAGCCGTCGACGGCCACGACATCCCGGCCCTGATGGCCGCCCTCGACCGGGCCCGCGCCGGGCGCAGCGCGCCGACCTGCCTCGTCGTCCGCACCCTGCCGGGCAAGGGGGTGCCGGCGCTCGAAGGCATCCTCGCCCACAATCTGAAGCTGCCGGCCGACGTCGCCCGCGACGCCATGGCCGCCCTCGACCAGGGAGCCGCCCGGTGACCGACGCCGCCACGCCCGAGCGCGACCTCGAGGTCCGCGACTTCAACGCCCGCGGCACGGCCGCGTCCGCCGCCCGCCGCGTCTATGGCGAGGCGCTGCTGGAGGCTGCCCGCCTCGACCCGCGCATCGTCTGCCTGACCGCCGACCTGACCCTGCCGACCGAGACCGACCTCTTCCGCGACCACCTGCCCGACCGCTTCATCCAGGTCGGCATCGCCGAAGCGAACATGATCGGCGTCGCCGGCGGCATGGCGAAGGCGGGGGAGATCCCCTTCGCCCACTCCTTCTGCGTCTTCGCCACGCGACGCTGCTACGACCAGATCGCCAACCAGGTCGCCTATCCCAACGCCAACGTGAAGATCGTCGGCGTCATCCCGGGCCTCACCACCCTGCTCGGCGTCTCCCACCAGGCGATCGACGACGTGGCGCTGATGCGGGCCCTGCCGAACATGACGGTGATCGAGCCGTCCGGCCCGGCGCAGATCCGCGCCGCCGTCTTCGCCGCCGCCCGCCATCCCGGCCCGGTCTACCTGCGGCTCAAGCGCTCCGACGGCACCGAGCCGCCGGACATGGTCGAGGAACCGCTCGAGCGCGGCCGCCTGCGCCGGCTGCGGCCGGGCGCGGACGGACTCCTCGTCGCCTCGGGCCTGATGGTCGCGGCCGCCCTCGCGGCGTCCGACCGGCTGGCCGCCGAGGGGCTGGCGGTCGGCGTCGTCGAGATCGCCACCATCAAGCCGCTCGACCCCGAGCTGGCCGACCTCGCCGCCCAGGTGCCGGCGGTCGTCACCGCGGAAAACCACTCGATCATCGGCGGGCTCGGCGGCGCCGTGGCCGAACTGCTGATGGAAGCGGGCGCCCGCTGCGGCTTCGCGCGGGTCGGGGTGCGCGACGTCTTCGCCGAGGGCGGCACCACGCCCTACCTGCTGCGGAAGTACGGCCTGACCGCCGAGGCCATCGTCGCCGCCTTCCATCGCGCCCGTGCCCGGAAGGGGTCGGCCTGAGGGCCGGCTTGGGTTAGACTTCGGCGACTGCCGGGTCACCGTCGCCGGGTCTCGATGAAGCACGCCGCCCCTGCCCCTTCCCGCCGCTCCCGAACCCGTCCGCGGTCCGGCCGGTGACGGACGCCAAGCCGGCCGCGGCATCGCCGCCCGAGCCCGCGGCGACGACGCTCGGTCCGTTCCAGAGCCCGGTCTTCCGCGCCGTCTGGTTCGCCAGCCTCGCCTCCAACTTCGGCGGCCTCATCCAGTCGGTCGGCGCCTCCTGGATGATGACCCATATCGGCACGGTCGAGATGGTGGCGCTCGTCCAGGCGTCGGTCACCCTGCCGCTGATGCTGCTGTCGCTGCCGGCGGGCGCGCTCGCCGACAATGTCGACCGGCGCGTGGTGATGCTGTGCGCCCAGGGCTTCATGCTGCTGATGTCGCTGGCGCTCAGCATCACCGCCTGGCTCGGCCTGATAACGCCCTGGGTGCTGCTGTCCTTCACCTTCCTGATCGGCTGCGGCGCAGCGCTCAACGGCCCGGCCTGGCAGGCGTCGGTCGGCGAAATGGTGCCGCGCCGCGACCTCGCCGGCGCGGTCGCCCTCAACTCGATGGGCTACAACCTGGCGCGCAGCGTCGGGCCGGCCGTGGGCGGCGCCATCGTCGCCGCCGCCGGAGCGGCCGCCGCCTTCACCATCAACGCCTTCACCTATACCGGGCTGATCGCCGTGCTGTGGCGCTGGCGGTCGCCGGCGGTGGCGCGCGTCCTGCCGCGCGAGGGCCTGCGGGTCGCCATGGGCGCCGGCCTGCGCTACGTCGCGATGTCGGGCCGGATCGGCTCGGTGCTGGTGCGGGCGGTGCTGTTCGGCTTCGCCGCCAGCGCCGTGCAGGCGCTGATGCCGCTGGTCGCGCGCGACCTCATCGGCGGCGGTCCCCTGACCTACGGCTTGCTGCTCGGCGCCTTCGGGGCGGGCGCGGTCGGCGGCGCGCTCGCCAGCACGCGGCTGCGCAGTCGCCTCTCCAACGAGACGATCACCCGCTGGTCCTGCGCCGGCTTCGGCCTCGCGACCCTGGCGCTGGCATTCAGCACCTCGCTGTGGGCGAGCATGGTGGCGCTCGCCGTCACCGGGGCCGGCTGGGTGCTGGCCCTATCGACCTTCAACGTGACGGTGCAGATGTCGGCGCCGCGCTGGGTGATGGCGCGGGCGCTCGCGCTCTACCAGGTCGCGGCCTTCGGCGGCATGGCGCTCGGCAGCTGGCTCTGGGGCATCGGCGCCGGCATGGAGGGGCTGACCGCGACGCTGGCGGTCGCCGCCGTGCTGCAGATCCTATGCGTGCTGATCGGCCTGCGCCTGCCGTTGCCGGCGACGTCGGGCCTCAACCTCGACCTCGTCAACCGCTGGAGCGAGCCCGACCTCGCGGTCGCGATCCAGCCGCGCAGCGGCCCGATCGTCGTCACCATCGAATACGTCATCGACGAGGGCGACATCGACGAGTTCCTGGCGGCGATGGCCGACCGCCGGCGCATCCGGCGGCGCGACGGCGCCCGCCACTGGACCCTGATGCGCGACCTCGCCGACCCGCGCCTCTGGGTCGAGCGCTACCACACCCCGACCTGGATCGACTATGTGCGCCACAACCAGCGCATGACCCAGGCCGACATCGCCGTCACCGACCATGTCCGCGCCCTGCATCGCGGCGACGGTCCGCCGCGGGTCCATCGCATGATCGAGCGGCCGACGCGCCCCGCCCATCCGCACCCGTTCACGCCGCAGGAACTGCCGGAGCCGCTGACCGACCCCCATCGCGCCGCCTGATCG
>NZ_JAYSFE010000026.1:8183-37302 GCF_041913585.1 Allostella sp. | reverse complement strand
CACGCCGCAGGAACTGCCGGAGCCGCTGACCGACCCCCATCGCGCCGCCTGATCGACCCCGGCTGGGTCAGCCGGCCGGCGTGTGTTGGGCGAGGAAGGCGCGCACCCGCTGGCGCGCGGCGTCGACGGCGGCCCCGGTCTTCCATTCCGGGATCAGCTCGCAGCCCGGCACGAGCGCCGCGATCTCCTCGGAGATGGCGCGCGGATGGACGTCGTCCGCCCCCGCCAGCACCATGCACGGGTTGCGGATCGCGGCCACCTGCGCCCGGTCGGCGCAGTAGACGAAGCCGCGGCGGTACATGTTCCGGTAGAAGGATTCCAGCACCTCGGGCGTCGCCTCGGGATGGTCCCGCAGGGCGGCCGCCCAGGCCTGGAAGCGGGCCGGCGGCGGCGGCAGTTCGGCGGCGATGCGGCCGATCGGCTGGGCCATCACCGCCGCCGCCACCCGCTCCGGCCGGAGCCGCAGCAGGTTGAGGATGAACGAGCCGCCGATGCACTGTCCGTAGAGATGGCAGCGCGCGATGCCGAGATGGTCGAGCAGCGCGACATGGTCGGCGGTGTAGGCGTCCCAGCCGTCGGCCGCCGTGATCGGCGCGTAGGACCGGCCGCCGGCGTTGCGCTGGTCCATGGCGATCACCCGCCAGCGGTCGGCGAAATCGACCGTCGGATCGATCGGCGCCATGCCCTGGCGCCAGACCTCGATCACCGAGGCGAGGCCCGCCGGCGCGAAGGTCAGGATCGGGAAGCCGCTGCCCCAGGTCTCGTAGTGGATGGTGACGCCGTCGCGGGTGAAGCTCGGCATGGCGGTGCTCCCCTGCGACCGGTCAGGCGGCGCGCTCGAAGGCGGCCGCGAGATTGAGGACGCCGCGGTCGTCGAAGCGCTGGCCGACGAGCTGCAGCCCGATCGGCCAGCCCTCGGCCGAGCGGCCACACGGCATCGAGATCGCCGGCTGCTCGGTCAGGTTGAAGAGGAAGGTGTTGGTCCAGGCGGCGAAGGTCGACATCCCCTCCGGGCCCGGCAGTTCCGCTGGAAACGGCAGGATCGGCGAGGTCGGGAGCGCCAGGAAGTCGAACCCGTCGATGACCGCCAGCATCCGCGCCCGCAGCGTCTGGCTCGCCAGGAACAGGCGATGGTAGTCGACGCCCGAATAGCTGCCGGCCGGTGCCGCCCAGCCGTCGATCGCCGGGGCCGCCCGCCGGTCCGCCTCGGGCAGGACGGAGAGCTCGCTGTAGGGCCGCATCCGGTAGAAGTCCTCGCCCGGCCGTTCGTCGCCGGGCGCGAAGGGCGGGGCGAGTTCGGTGACGGTGCAGCCCAGCGCGCGCAGCCGGTCGACGGCGGCCGCCACCGCCTTCGTCACCTGCGGGTCGGGCGCCGGGCCGAAGCCGATCGCCGGCAGGTAGCCGATGCGCAGCCCCTCGACCGGTTCGCCGAGCCCGGCCGTCCAGGGCCGCGGATCGGCGGCGAGGCAGGCGAAGTCGCGGACATCGGGCCGGGCCAGCGTGTCGAGCAGCAGGGCGGCGTCGGCGACGGTGCGGGCGAGCGGGCCGGCGACGGCGGCCGGGCTGGAGTTCGGCCAGGTCGGCACCCGCCCGTAGGACGGCTTGAGGCCGACCAGCCCGCAGAATCCGGCCGGCTGGCGGATCGAGCCGACGATGTCGGTGCCGATGGCGACCGGGATCATGCCGCTCGCGATCGCGGCGCTCGACCCCGAGGACGACCCGCCGCTGGTGCGCGTCGGGTCGTGCGGGTTGCGCGTCGGCCCGAACTGCGAGCTGTAGCCCGACCCGAACATGCCGAGGTCGCACATGGTCGTCTTGCCGAGCAGGATCGCGCCGTCCTCGCGCAGGCGGGCGACCGGGGGCGAATCGCTGTCCGGCACCACCGCATGCCGGGCGAGCGCGGCGGTGCCGCGATAGACCGGCACACCCGTCATCCACAGCCCGTCCTTGACCAGCGTCGGCACGCCGTCGAGGGGGCCGGCGGGGCTGCCCGACCGCCAGCGCGCCTCCGACGCTCGCGCCTGGGCCCGGGCCCCGTCGGCATCGAGGTGCGAGACGGCGTTGAGCCTCGGGTTGTCCGTGGCGACGACGGCCAGCGCCGCCTCGGTCGTCTCGACCGGGGAGAGCTGGCGGCCGCGATAGGCGGCGCGGAGCTGGGTCGCCGTCAGGCGGCGGTATTCGGCGGGTGCGAGCGTCATCGGGGGCCTTCTCGGGGGGAAGCGTCGGGCGGATCAGCGATAGACGAAGACGGGATCGTCGAGGTCGATGGCCGGGAACACGTCCTTCTCCGTCCAGTAGTCCTGGGTGTGCTGCCATTCGGGCTTGTCGCCGCGCCGCGGCAGGCGGTCGACCCCGCGCAGCAGGTAGCCCGGGTTGAAATCCTCGGGATCGGTCCAGGGCAGGATCGGCATGTCCCGGTCCTCCGGCCGGAGCGCCGGCTCGACCCACCGCACCCCCTTCGCCTTCATGTGGTGCAGCAGGCGGCAGACGAAGTCGCCGACGAGGTCGGCGCGGAGCGTCCAGCTGGCGCGGAAATAGCCGAAGACCCAGGCGAGGTTGGGAACGCCGGTGAACATCATGCCGCGGTAGGTGACGGTGTCGGCGAAGTCGAGCGGCCGGCCGTCGACGGCGAAGGGGATGTCGCCCATCGCCGCGAGCTCGAAACCGGTCGCGGTGACGACGATGTCGGCGGCCAGCAGTTGGCCCGACCGCGTGCGGATGCCGTCGGCCTCGAAGCGGTCGATCGCGTCGGTGACGACGGAGGCGGTGCCCTCGCGGATCGCCCGGAACAGGTCGCCGTCGGGAAGGAAGGCGATGCGCTGGCGCCACGGCCGGTAGGTCGGGGTGAAGTGGCGGTCGACGTCGCAGCCGGGCCCGAGCTGGTCACGGGCGACCGCCAGGAGTTCGTCGCGCACCCGGTCGGGCTCGCTCATGCAGCGCTGCGTGAAGTGCGCCTGCTCGAAGAGGATGCGCCTGCGCACGATCTCGTGGATCCAGGCGGGATCGACCTGGAGCTGCCGCAGTTCGTCGGCGATCGGGATGGCGTTGCGCCCGCTGCGGAAGAAGGTGGGCGAGCGCTGCAGCATGGTGACGTGCCGGCAGCGTCCGGCAATCGCCGGCACCAGCGTCGCCGCGGTGGCGCCCGAGCCGATGACGACGACCCGCCGGTCGGCGAGGTCGAGGTCGTCGGGCCAGGTCTGGGGATGGACGATGCGGCCCCGGAAGTCCGCCATGCCGGGCCACTCGGGCGTGTAGCCCTGCTCGTGCCGGTAGTAGCCCTGGCACATCCACAGGAAGCTCGTGGTGAAGCGGTGCCGCTCGCCGGTGTCGGTGTGCACCGCCTCGACCGTCCACCGGGCGGTCTCGCTCGACCAGGCGGCGCCGGTGATGGCATGGCCGTAGCGGATGCGCGGCGCGAGCCCGTTCTCGTCGATCACCGCACCCATGTAGCGGAGGATCTCCTCGGCGGTCGCGATCGGCGGCCCGGTCCAGGGCTTGAAACGGTAGCCGAAGGTGTAGAGGTCGCTGTCCGAGCGGATGCCGGGATAGCGGTGCGTCCGCCAGGTGCCGCCGAACCCGTCCTGGCGCTCCAGCACCAGGAAGCGCGTGCCCGGGCACTGGGTCGTCAGGTGATAGGCGGCGGCGATCCCGGAGATGCCGGCACCGACGACCAGGACGTCGAAATGCTCGGCCGCGCCCTCGCTCGGCCCGGCCGCGACCGCGACCCGCGGTTCGGTGCTGTCCATCGACGCTCCATCCGGCTGCTGCCGACAGGCTATCGGCGGCGCCGGGATGCGGCAACGTGGATCGTCGGCGGTCGCCGCCTCAGCGGCGCATGCGCCGCTGCATCACCGTCGTCGAGACGATGGTCAGGGTCAGGGTGGTCGCCATCAGGACGAAGGCGAGCGCCGCGCCGAACGGCCAGTTGGTCGAGCGCGCGATCTGGTCGTAGAGGGCGGGCGCCATCATCTTGAACTGCGGGCCGCCGAGCAGGACCGGCGTCGCATAGGCGTTCATGCACAGGATGAACACCAGCACCGTGCCCGCGACCACGCCCGGCATGGCGAGCGGCAGGACGATGCGGAAGAAGGTCGTCGACGGGCCGGCGCCGAGATTGAGCGCCGCCTCCTCGACCGAATAGTCGATCCCTTCCAGCACGCTCTGCAGGGTCAGGATCATGTAGGGCAGGACGACGGCGATGATGCCGATGACGACGGCCGTCGGGGTGTAGAGCAGCTTGATCGGCTCGGCCGTCAGGCCGACCCAGCGCAGGACGGCGTTCACCACCCCCTCGTTGCCGAGCACGACCATCCAGCCGGCCGCGCGCACGACATTGCCGACCATCAGCGGGAAGACCGCGAGGATGACCAGCATGCTCTTGAACCGGCTGGTCGTCCGGGCAAGGAAGTAGGCGACCGGAAAGGCCAGCGTCAGGCTGATGACGGTGCAGGCGACCGCCACCTGCACCGTCGTCCACAGGACGTTGAGATAGTAGGAGTCGGTGAAGAACTTGACGTAGTTGGCGCCCGTCACCGCCTCGACCATGAACTGGCCGGGGACGAACTGGTTGAGGCTGTAGCGGAAGAGGATCGCCATCGGCACGACGAGCACGAAGGCGACGAGGATCGTCGCCGGCCCGACCAGCGCGGGCGCCACCGACCGGCGGCGCCCGCCGGCCGCATCCTCCGTCACCACGCTCACCGGCCGCCCCCGTCCCGCCCCCGGTCCATGCCGCGATCAGGCCTTGAAGCTCTTGTTCCACCACTCGAGCAGGGCCGCGTTGTTGGCGGCGATGTACTCGTAGTCGGGCTTGTTGAACTTCTCCTGCTCGGCCTCGGTGAAGCCGATCTCCTTGGCGAGGTCGTCCGGCAGCTTGGCGTTGTTCACCGTCGGCACGTAGCCCATGCGGTCGGCGAACAGCACCTGGCCCGCGGGGTCCAGCATGGCGTCGAGATAGGCCCAGCCATTGTCCTTGTTCTGGGCGTTCTTCGGCACCGCGGCGTCGAAGATGATCGGCGTCGCGCCCTCCTTGGGGGCGATGGTGGCGAGCGGGATGCCGGCCTTCTTCCACATGAAGCCGCGGGCGCGCCACATCACGGTCGCCCACACCTCCTCGCTCTTCAGCGCCGCCGCCAGGGTCTCGTTCGAGGGGAAGATCTTGGGCTCGAGCTTCTTCAGTTCGGTCAGCGTCGCCTTGGCCGGCTCGTAGTTCGACATGGTGCCGCCGTTGACCAGCGCCGCCGATTCGATGACCTGCATGTAGAGCCCGTCGGCGAAGCCGATCCGGCCCTTGAACTTCGGGTCGAGGAAATCGGAGAACGAGGTCGGGCTCATCTTCGACGGGTTGTAGACGAGCACCTTGCCCGAATAGATGTGCGGGATGGCGTAGGGCTTGGCCAGCGCCTTGAAGATATTCTTGGCGTTCGGGACCTTGGCCGGATCGACGTTCTCGAACAGGCCCTGCTTGGACATCTCGAACATGTCGATGTCGGACAGACAGGCGACGTCGAGCGTGCCGCGACGGCTCATGCGCTCGGCCAGCAGCTTGGTCTTGCGCGGCGGCGCGTTGCCGACGTCGTGGATGACCTCGATCCCCTTCTTCTCCAGGATCGGCTTCTCGAAGTTGGCGGTGAGCAGCGCCTGGTAGTCGCCGCCCCAGGTGCCGACGACGACCGGACCCTTGGCGAGGGCCGGCAGCGGCAGTCCGGCGGCGACCGCGGCCGCACCCGTCCCGGCCAGGAACCCGCGGCGCGTCAGCCGCATCTGCGTCGTCCGTTCGAAAACGCTCATCTCGGCTCTCCTGTCCTAAGGTTGTCGTTGTGGTCCGGGGGCGCGCCTCAGCCGGCCGGCGGGGCGAGCAGCAGGCTCGCCGCCGGGGGCCAGGTGACGGTGACGGAAGCGCCCGGCGCGAGCGCCGTCGCGATGTCGCCGGGATCGGCGACGGGCGCCGCGTTGGGCCGCGTCACCGTCACCTCCTCGCCGGACGCGAGGCGCACCCGCACCTCGGTCGCCGAGCCGAGATAGGTGACGAAGGCGACGGTGCCGGGGAAGCGGTTGGGGCCGTCGGCGGCATCGCCGGCGGCGAGGCTCGCCTTCTCGGGCCGGACCGCCAGCACCCCCTCTCCGCGCGGGCCGGCGCCGGTATCGGCGAAGGCGACGTCGAGGCCGCCCCGGCTGCGGAAGCGGCCGGGCGCGGTGACGGTGCCGGAGAGGAAGTTCGAGCGGCCGATGAAGTCGGCGACGAAATGGTTGGCCGGGCGCTCGTAGAGCTCGGCCGGGCTGCCGATCTGCTGGACCTTGCCCTGGCTCATCACCACCAGGCGGTCGGCCAGCGTCAGCGCCTCCTCCTGGTCGTGGGTGACGAAGACGGTGGTCAGGCCCAGCGACTGCTGGAGCTGGCGGATCTCGACCCGCACGCTGAGCCGCAGCTTGGCGTCGAGGTTGGACAGCGGCTCGTCGAGCAGGAAGACCTCGGGCCGGACGACGAGGGCGCGCGCCAGCGCCACCCGCTGCTGCTGCCCGCCCGAGAGCTGGCGCGGCATGCGCTCGCCGAGATGGCCGAGCTGGACGAGGCGCAGGGCCTCGGCCACCCGGGGTGCGATCTCGGCCTTCGGCACCTTCCGCATCTCCAGCCCGAAGGCGACGTTCTGGTTCACCGTCATGTGCGGGAAGAGCGCGTAGCCCTGGAACACCATGCCGGTGTTGCGGCGGTAGGGCGGCAGGTCGGTCACGTCCTGGTCGCCGATCAGGATGCGGCCGCTGCTGGCGGCGATGAAGCCGGCGATCATCCGCAGCGTCGTCGTCTTGCCGCAGCCGGACGGCCCGAGCAGCGCCACCAGTTCGCCCTCGCGGACCTCGAGGTCGACATCGTCGACGGCGGTGACGGCGCCGAAGCGCTTGGCGAGACGCCGGAGCGATACCTGGGACATGGGCCTAGACCACCCGGCTCAGCTTGACGAAGCGATCGGTGATGAGCATGAGCGCCCCGATCAGCACGATCTGGATGAAGGAGACGGCGGCGATCGTCGGATCGACCTTGAACTCCAGGTACTGGAGGATGGCGATCGGCAGCGTCGTCCGCCCCGGCCCGACCAGGAGCAGGGTCAGTTCGAGGTTCTCGAAGGAGGTGATGAAGCTGAAGAGCGCGGCCGCCACCAGCCCCGCCCGCATCATCGGGAAGGTCACGCGCCGGAAGGTCGTCCAGCGGTTGGCGCCGAGATTCATCGCCGCATCCTCGACCGAGCGGTCGATGCCGACGAGGCTGGCGGTGACGAGGCGGACGGTCCACGGGATGGTCAGCATGACGTGCGCCAGCACCAGCCCTTCCATCGTCGCCTGCAGCCGCCACTCCAGGTAGTTGTCGATCTCGATGTAGAAGATGTAGAGCGCGGTGCCGGCGACGATGCCGGGCACGATCAGCGGCGACAGCAGCAGCATGTTGATCGCCTCGCGCCCCGGGAACCGGTAGCGGACGATGGCGATGGCGGCCAGCGTGCCGAGCGAGACGCCGATCAGCATGGCGACGAAGGCGACCTGCAGGCTCATCATGAAGCCGCGGGCGAACACCCGCTGCTCCCAGACGTTGGCGAACCAGCGCAGCGTGTACCCGTCGGGCGGGAACGAGATGATCTCGTTCGAGAAGAAGCTGATCCAGCCGATGAAGATGACCGGCGTCAGGATGAACAGGTAGACGAGCAGCACCACGGCGTGCAGCGTCCAGCGCCGCCAGTGACGGGCGATATCAATGGTCATCGACCGTCAGCCGTCCCCGGCTGCCGTTCCCCCGTCGCACGCATTCGTCTCCCCGTCCGCTGCGGCACTCGCGTGTTGGCGGCGATCCTAGGAACGGCTCTCAGCAACGTCAAGGTTGGCTCCCGTCCGGCCGCAGAAGCAGGAACCGGACCAGGACCAGGCCGACTCCGGCGGCGCCGATCGCCGTCGCCATCGGCACCGAGGTGCCGTCGAAGGCATGGCCGACGCCGATGCCGACGGCCGCCGCGACCGCCATCTGGAGGAAGCCCACCATCGCCGCCGCCGCCCCCGCCTTGGTCGGGAACGGCCCCATGGCGCCGGCCTGGGCGTTGGGGAAGATCATGCCGACGCCGAGCATGTAGACGGCCGCCGGGCCGACGATCGCGGCGACCGACTCGATGCCCGACCAGGCGAGCCCGGCCATGGCGAGGCCGCCCACGGCGGCGATCGCCGCGCCGAGGCCGATCATACGGTCGATGCCGAGCCGCATCGTCAGGCGCCCGGCCAGCGTCGTACCGACGGCATAGCCGACGACGAAGGCGGCGAAGCAGAAGCCGTAGCGGTCGGGCGAGAGGCCGACGACGTCGATCAGGACGTGGGCCGAGCCCGAGATGAAGGCGAAGAGGCCGCAATATCCGAGCGCCACCGCCCCGGCATAGCCGAGATAGCGGCGGCTGCCGAGGAAGCCCAGGTAGTTGCGGGCGAGCTGGCGCGGCTCGAGCGCGCGGGGGTCGCGGTTGCGGTTGCTCTCCGCCAACAGGAAGAGGACGCCCGCCAGCAACGCCCCGGAATAGAGGGCGAGGAGCGCGAAGTTGCCGCGCCAGCCGACCCAGACCTCGACGAAGCCGCCGAGGATCGGGCCGATCGCCGGCGCCAGCGCCATCGCGGCGCCGACATAGGCGAGCACCCGGGCGGCGCCCTCGCGGCCATAGAGGTCGCGGACGATGGCACGGCCCAGGACCGGACCGGCGCAGGCGCCGACCGCCTGCAGGAAGCGGGCGGCGATCAGCGCCTCCATCGTCGGCGCGACCATGCAGGCAAGGGTGGCGACGAGATAGACGACGGTGCCGCCGAGCACCACCGGCCGCCGCCCGAAACGGTCCGAGAGCGGCCCGTAGACGAGCTGGCAGCAGGCGAAGGCGACGAGGAAGAGGCTGAGGGTGAGCTGGGCCGAGGCGACGTCGCTGCCGAGGTCGCGGGTCAGCGCCGGCAGCGACGGCAGGTAGAGGTCGGTCGAGACCGGCCCCAGCGCCACCAGCCCGGTGACGAGGACGACGAGGCCGCGGCGCGGCGGCGGCGGCGCGGCGGCTTCAGGCGGCATCGGCCGGCGGGCGCACGAGCAGGACCGCGGCGGCGAGGGTACCGGCGGCGACGAGGACGAGGACGACCGCGAGGCCGGCCAGGCTCCAGCCCGCGGCCGCCGCCGAGGCGGCGCTGGCGAGCGCGCCGCCGACCATCTGGCCCGCCCCGATCAGGGCCGAGGCGGCGCCGGCCATGCGCGGAAAGGGCCCGATCCCGCCCGCCATCGACAGCGGCAGCGTCATGCCCATGCCGACCATGTAGACCGTCATGCCGCCGACGACGCCGAGGACGGTGACGACGTCCGCCGCCGCGAGCAGGGCGATGCCGAGCGCCGCTGCGGCGCAGATGCCGGCGCCGACGCGCAAGGCCCGCTCCAGCCCGATGCGGCGGGCGAGGCGGGGGGCGCTCCAGGTGCCCGCGACGTAGGCGGCGGTGGTCGAGATCATGAGGAAGGCGAACAGGTCGGGCCGGATTCCGAGGCGCCCCATCAGGATGAAGGGCGAGGCCACGGTGTAGGCGAAGGTGCCGGACAAGGCGAGCCCGCCCGCGATCATGTGGCCGACGAACACCCGGTCGGCGAGGAGCGATCCGTAGTTGCCGACGAGCCGGCGCGGCGAGAGTGCCGCCGGATCGCGGTGGCGGTTGGTCTCGGGCAGCATCAGCGCGGCCAGCACCAGCAGGACGACGGCGAAGCCGGCGAGGAAGAGGAAATCGGCCCGCCAGCCGAAGCGGAGATAGATCTGGCTGCCGAGGATCGGCGCCAGCGCCGGCGAGATCGCCATGGCGCCGGTGACGGTCGACAGCGCGCCCGCCATGCGCTCACGGGGATAGGTGTCGCGGATGATGGCGCGGACCAGCGCCATGCCGGCGCAGGCTCCGGCCGACTGCAGCAGACGGCCGGCGAGCAGCACCTCGATCGTCGGTGCGACGGCGCAGGCGAAGGAACCCAGGCCGTAGACGACGAGCCCGAACAGGAGCGCCGGCCGGCGCCCGAACCGGTCGGAGGCCGGGCCGTAGAAAAGCTGGCCGACGCCGACCCCGACCAGAAAGACCGAGACCGTGAGCTGGACCATCTCCATCGACGCGCCGAGGTCGCGGGCGAGCGTCGGCATCGCCGGCAGATAGATGGCGATCGAGATCGAGGTCAGGGTCGCGAGCGCGACGAGCAGGACGAGGGCGGACGGCGAGCCGACGCGCAGCATGGGACTCCGATCGACAGTGGCGGGGGCGTCGGACGCAAGGATGGGGCCGCCCAGCGTGGCGGCGGCCGTTCAGCCGTAGCGCAGCAGGCTGCCGCCGTTGTCGCGCAGCCAGGCGCGCGGCCGGTCGATGTCGGGGACGAGCCGGTCGACCACCGCCCAGAAGCGGTGGCCGTGGTTCATCTCGGAGAGGTGGGCGACCTCGTGCGCGACGACGTAGTCGATGACGAAGCGGGGCGCATGGACGAGCCGCCAGGAGAAGGACAGGCTGCCGTCGACGGCACAACTGCCCCAGCGGCTGCGGGTGTCGCGGACGGTGACCCGGCGCAGCGGCCGGCCGGTCTCGGCGGCGAACTGGCGGGCGCGGCGGGTGAAGTCGTCGCGCGCATGCAGCTTCAGCCAGTCGGCGACCCGACGCGGCAGGTGCGCCTCCTCGCCGACGACGTGGAGTTCCCCCGGCTCCAGCCAGACGACCCCGCGCGCGTCGCGGCAGCGCGGGCCGCGATGGCGGATGCGCCGCTCGAACCCGAGCACGGGGATGGTGCTGCCGTCGGCGAAGGGCACGCGCGGCGGCAGGGCCTCGATGCGGCGGCGGATCCAGTCGCCCTTGCTGCGCGCGAACTCGACCGCCTCGGCGAGCCGGACGCCGCGCGGCACGACGAGGTCCACGGCGGCGTCCTGCGGGTCCACGCGGAGAACGATCCGGGAGGCTCGCGGATGGACCTTGAGCCGGATGGGCAGTTCCATACCGTCGAAACGGAGGCTTCGCATGGCGGAATCGGGCAAGCGTCATCGTACCAGCCGGCACCGGCGGTCGCCAGGGGGGCTGGCACAGGCATCGATTTGTCATTAAAGCTTCAAGAAAGTGGCATGAGCCCGATACCGACGGGTGACTAACAAGGCCGCGAAGAACGTGCCAACGCAACCACTTGCGAAGGGAAGGACGATGATGCTGTCACGCCGTAGCCTACTCGCCGCTGCTGCCGCCGCGCCGCTCCTGGCCGGTCCGGCCGCGGCCCAGCAGCCGGTCGAGATCCAGTTCTGGCACGCCATGGGCGGCGCGCTGAACGAATGGGTCGACGAACTGGCCAAGGGCTTCAACGACAGCCAGAAGGCGTACAAGGTCGTCGCCGTCAACAAGGGCAACTACACCGAGGTGATGACCGGCGGCATCGCCGCCTACCGCGCCGGCAAGGCGCCGCACATCATCCAGGTGTTCGAGGTCGGCACCGCCACGATGATGGCCGCCAAGGGCGCGGTGAAGCCGGTCTACGAGGTCATGGAACAGGCCGGGATCGGCTGGGATCCGAAGGTCTACCTGCCGGCCGTCGCCGGCTACTACACCACGACCGACGGCCGCATGCTGTCGATGCCGCTGAACAGTTCCTCGCCGATCTTCTATTACAACAAGGACGCCTTCAAGAAGGCCGGGCTCGACCCGGCGGTGCCGCCCAAGACCTGGGTCGAGGTGCGCGAGGCGGCCAAGAAGCTCCAGGCGGCCGGCATTCCCTGCGGCATCTCGACGGCGTGGCCGTCCTGGGTGCTGATCGAGAATTTCGGCGCCATGCACAACCTGCCGATGGGCACGCTGGAGAACGGCTTCGGCGGCCTCGCCACGCAGTTCCAGTTCAACAGCCCGGCGCACGTCACGCATCTCGAGCGCATCGCCGAGATGCAGAAGGCCAAGGAATTCGACTATGGCGGCCGCCGCGGCGACAGCCAGGTCAAGTTCACCAACGCCGAATGCGGCATGTACATCCAGTCGTCGGCGGGCCTCTCCAGCATCCTGAAGACGGCCAAGTTCGACGTCGGCTTCGGCATGATGCCGTACTGGCCCGACCTGACGAAGGGCCCGAACGGCGGTCCGCAGAACTCGATCCTCGGCGGCGCCACCCTGTGGGTGCTGGGCGGCAAGTCGGCCAACGAGTACAAGGGCGTGGCCGAGTTCTTCGCCTACATTTCCAAGCCCGACGTGCAGGCCGCCTCGCACCAGCGCACCGGCTACCTGCCGATCACCATGGCGGCCTACGAACTGACCAAGAAGCAGGGCTTCTACGAGAAGAACCCGGGCTTCGAGATCGCCAACAAGCAGATGACGCTGAACCCGCCGACGTCGAACTCGAAGGGCATCCGCTTCGGCAACCTGGTGCAGGCCCGCGACATCATCGAGGAAGAGATGGAAGCGGTCTTCGCCGGCAAGAAGCCGGCCAAGGCGGCGCTCGACTCCGCGGTGCAGCGCGGCAACGCCCTGCTGCGCCAGTTCGAGCGCGACAACAAGTAGTCCGGAGAAGCGGCCGCCCACCCGCCCCCCCGGCCGGGAGGGCGGCCCGCCCCGCCATGCGCGTGCGCGTCGGATATTCCAACAAGGTGCTGCCCTACCTGCTGGTGGCACCGCAGATCGTCGTCACGATCGTCTTCTTCCTGTGGCCGGCGAGCCAGGCCCTCTACCAGTCGGTGCAGCGCCAGGACCCGTTCGGGCTGCGCACCCGCTTCGTCGGGCTGGAGAATTTCCAGGCCATCTTCGAGGATCCGGGCTACCTCCACTCGCTCCAGGTGACGGCCGTCTTCAGCCTCGCGGTGGCCGCCCTGGCGCTCGGGCTGGCGCTGCTGCTCGCCGTCTCGGCCGACCGCGTCATCCGCGGCGCCACGGTCTACAAGACTCTGCTCATCTGGCCCTACGCGGTGGCGCCGGCCGTCGCCGGCGTGCTCTGGATGTTCCTCTTCAACCCGACCATCGGCAGCGTCGCCTTCGCGCTGAAGGCGCTCGGCTACGACTGGAACCACCTGCTCGACGGCGGCCAGGCCATGGTGCTGGTCGTGCTCGCCGCCACCTGGAAGCAGATCAGCTACAACTTCATCTTCTTCCTGGCCGGGCTGCAGGCGATCCCGAAGTCGCTGATCGAGGCGGCCGCGATCGACGGTGCCGGGCGCAACCGCCGCTTCTGGACGATCATCCTGCCGCTGCTGTCGCCGACCGCCTTCTTCCTGCTCGTGGTCAACGTCGTCTACGCCTTCTTCGACACGTTCGGCATCATCCATTCCGTCACCTCGGGCGGGCCGGCGCGGGCGACCGAAATCCTCGTCTACAAGGTCTACTACGACGCCTTCGAGGCGCTCGACCTCGGCGGCTCGGCGGCGCAGTCGGTGATCCTGATGGCGATCGTCATCACGCTGACGGTGGTCCAGTTCCGCTGGATCGAACGGCGGGTCCACTACTGATGCCGACCGACGTGCGAGGGGAAGCCCGCCGATGATCGAGAAGAAGGGGATCGGCACCTGGCTGACCCACCTCGTCCTCGTCCTGGGGATCGCGACCGTCGCCTTCCCCATCTACGTCACCTTCGTCGCCTCCAGCCTGACGCTGCGCGACGTGCTGGACGCGCCGATGACGCTGGTGCCCGGCCGGCACCTGCTCGAGAACTACTCGACCGCCCTCTTCCACGGCACCCGGATGAACGCGACACCGGTCGCGGGGATGCTGCTCAACAGCTTCGTCATGGCGGTGGTGATCGCGGTCGGCAAGATCGTGATCTCGCTGCTCTCGGCCTTCGCCATCGTCTATTTCCGCTTCCCGCTGCGGATGGTCTTCTTCTGGATGATCTTCATCACCCTGATGCTGCCGGTCGAGGTGCGCATCCTCCCGACCTTCAAGGTGGTGTCCGACCTCCAGATGCTGAACAGCTTCGCCGGGCTGACGGTGCCGCTGATCGCCTCGGCGACGGCGACCTTCCTCTTCCGGCAGTTCTTCATGACGATCCCGGACGAACTGGTCGAGGCGGCGAAGATCGACGGCGCCGGGCCGATGCGCTTCTTCCGCGACGTGCTGCTGCCGCTGTCGCGGACCAACATCGCCGCCCTCTTCGTCATCCTCTTCATCTATGGCTGGAACCAGTATCTCTGGCCGCTCCTCATCACCACCGACAACGCCATGGACACGATCGTCATCGGCATCAAGCGCATGCTGGCCGCGGGCGACGACCAGATCGAGTGGCCGGTGGTGATGGCGACGACGATGCTGGCGATGGTCCCGCCGGTGTTCGTCGTCGTGGCGATGCAGCGCTGGTTCGTGAAGGGCCTGGTCGACAGCGAGAAGTGACGGCGGCGCAGCCGGCGGCAGGGAAAGTCAGGAGTAGCGATGGCCGAGGTCAGCCTGCGTGGCGTGAAGAAGCGGTTCGGTACGACCCAGGTGATCCACGGGGTCGACTGCGAGATCGCCGACGGCGAGTTCATCGTCATCGTCGGCCCGTCGGGCTGCGGCAAGTCGACCCTGTTGCGCATGATCGCCGGCCTGGAGGAGATCAGCGAGGGCGACATCGCCATCGCCGGCAAGGTCGTGAACAAGGTCGAGCCGAAGGACCGGAACATCGCCATGGTGTTCCAGAACTACGCGCTCTACCCGCACATGTCGGTCTACGAGAACATGGCCTACGGGCTGAAGATCCGCGGCCTCGCCAAGACCGAGATCCGCGAGCGCGTCGACCGGGCGGCCGGGATCCTGCAGATCGAGGCGCTGCTGGAGCGGCGGCCGCGGCAGCTTTCGGGCGGCCAGCGCCAGCGCGTCGCCATGGGCCGGGCAATCGTCCGCGACCCGGCCGTGTTCCTCTTCGACGAGCCCCTGTCGAACCTCGACGCCAAGCTCCGTGTCCAGATGCGGGTCGAGATCCGCAAGCTGCACCAGACCCTGCGCACGACCTCGATCTACGTCACCCACGACCAGGTCGAGGCGATGACGCTGGCCGACCGCCTGATCGTCATGAATTCGGGCCGGGTCGAGCAGATCGGCACGCCGATCACCCTCTACGAGGACCCGGCCACCCTCTTCGTGGCGGGCTTCCTCGGTTCGCCGGCGATGAATTTCCTCGCCGGCTCGGTCGCCGCCGACGGGCGCTCGGTGGCGCTGCCGGGCGGCGTCCAGGCGCCGCTCGCCGCCGCGCACGCCGCTGCCGCCGGCCGCCCGGTCACGGTCGGCATCCGGCCCGAGCATCTCGACCTCGCCGAGGGGGCACCGCCGACCGCGACCATGAAGGTCGACCTCGTCGAACTGCTCGGCGCCGACACCATCGTCCATGGCCGCATCGGCGACGGCGGCATGCTCTTGGCCCGCATCGACGGGGCAGTCCCGATCCGTGCCGGCGACGACCTGCCCCTGGTCCTGGCCCCGGACCGCGTCCATCTCTTCGATCGCGAGACCGGGGCGCGCATCTGAGGCAATCCGCGCCAGGATCGGTTTCCGTCGCGGTCGAAAGCGATATAATTTACGGGTTGACGCAGCAGGCCTCGCGGTCGCCTTTTGGGCGAGTTCACGTCCGGGAAGCACGGCAAATGCCCATCGCCTTCGCGGATCCGGCCGCCGCCCGGTGGCTGGACGACGCGACGCCAGAAGCCTGCGATCAACTCTCCTTCGGCCTGATCGCCATGGATCGTACCGGGGTCGTCACCTCGTACAACGCGGCCGAATCCCGGCTTTCCGGGCTGAGCCCCGGCCGCGTCGTCGGGCGACACTTCTTCAGCGCGGTCGCGCCCTGCACCAACAACTTCATGGTCGCCGGCCGGTTCGAGACCGAGGCGGCACTCGACGAGACCATCGACTACGTCTTCACCCTGCGCATGGCGCCGACGGCGGTTCGGCTGCGGATGCTGAAACCACCCGGCGGCGACCGGATGTACCTGCTCGTCGAGAGGCGATGAGGCATGGGGACGGCGGTCGAGCAGGAACTCGAGGAACTGACGCAGTTCGTCTATCTGGCCCCGGTCGGGATCATCCGGTTCCGGCCCGACGGCGCGATCGACATGATCAATCCCGCGGCAGCCCAGCTTCTCCTGCCATTGGCGGCGGGAGGCGCGCTGACCAGCATCTATCCGACCCTCGAGCGCATCGCGCCCGATGTCGCGGAGCGGATCGCGGCCCACACGGAGGATGCCGGGCCGATCCTCGTCCATCGTCGCCACGCGATGCGGACGCCGGACGGCCGAACCCAGGCCCTGTCGCTGTCGGTGCATCGCATCAGCCGCTCGGCGCTGATGGCGACCATCGAGGACGTCACCCGGATCGTCGAGCAGGAACGCAAGCTGTTCGAGGACCGGCAGCAGCTCGGCGCGATCCTCGACCATGTCCGCGACTATGCGATCTACACGGTCGGCATCGACGGCCGGATCGACGAATGGAACCATTCGCTGCGGCGGTTCGGCGGCTGGCAGGCGCGCGATCTCGTCGGGCAGTCGTTCGGCACCTTCTTTCCCCCGGGCGATCGCCAGCGGGCCGAGGAACTGCTGTCGCGGGCGTCGGCGCAGGGCTCGGTCGAGAACGAGACCTGGTACCTGCGCAAGGACGGGACGCGGGTCTGGGCCAACAGCGTCATCACGGCCCTGCCGGACCCGTCCGGCCAGGTGCGCGGCTTCGTCGTCGTCACCCGCGACATGACCGAACGCAAGCGGATGGAGGACGAACTCCGCCGCCTGGCGACCACCGATCCCCTGACGGGGGCCTACAACCGGCGCTTCGGCCACACCCGGCTGGCCGAGGAACTGCGCCGACGCGAGCGGTACCAGAACCGCATCTCCGTCCTGCTGCTCGACATCGACCACTTCAAGGCGATCAACGACCGCTTCGGCCACGAGGCGGGAGACGAAGTGCTGCGCAGACTGGTCGACATCTGCGTCCGCGTGCTGCGCAGCGTCGACATCGTGGTGCGGTGGGGCGGCGAGGAGTTCCTGGTGCTGCTGCCCGAGACCGGCCGGCTGGCGGCCGGGCGCGCCGCCGAGCGCATCCGGGCGGCGGTCGCCGCGGCGGAAATCGCCGTCGAGGGCTCGCCGCCGATCGCCATGACGGTCAGCATCGGCGCGGCCGAGGCGATCGGTTCCGACCCCGGTGACGTGGTCCGCCGCGCCGACGTCGCCCTCTACGCCGCCAAGAACGGCGGCCGCAACCGCACCGTCGTCGCCGAAGGCGGCCGCTGACCGGTCAGGTCGCGAACGCGTAGGCGTCCATGCCGATGACGCCGTACTCGACGCTGGCATGGATGCGGCGGCCGACGGCACCCGCGCCCGCCGCGCCGAGAGCGACGAAGAAGGGCAGGAAGTGCTCGGGCGTCGGGTGATTGACCTCGGCCGCGGGCGCCACGCTGCGCCAGTCGCAGAGACGTGCGGCATCGCCGGCGGCCGCCGCCTCGGCGACCCAGTCGCGGAAGGCGTCGACCCAGGCCGGCGGGGCGGCGTCGACCGCCTGTCCGCGCGTCGCATAGAGGTTGTGGGTGACCGCCCCCGACCCGACGACCAGGACGCCACTCGCCGCCAGCGGCGCCAGCGCCCGGCCGAGCGCCAGGTGATGCCGGGCGTCGCGCCCGGGCTGGACGGCGAGCGGCACCACCGGAATCCCGGCCCCCGGCAGGGCGATCGCGAGCGGCACCCAGATGCCGTGGTCGAGACCGCGGGCGGGATCGACCGCCGCCCCGATCCGGGCTGCCGACAGGGCGGCCGCGACCTCCGCCGCCACCGCGGGGTCCCCGGGGGCCGGCCAGCGCGCCCGGTGCAGGGCATCGGGAAAGCCGCCTAAATCGTGGATGGTGGCGGGCCGCGGCGCGGCGCCGACGGCGGGCGCGGCCGTCTCCCAATGGGCCGAGGCGACGACGATCGCCCGCGGCGGGGCGAGGTCGCGGCCGAGCGCCGCCAGGAAGCGATGGGCCGGCGTCGCGGTGAGATAGAGCATCGGCGAGCCGTGCGAGAGGAAGAGCGGCGACATCATGCGACGGTCTCCACGAGCGTGCGGGCCGGCGTAGGTTCCTCGGCCGGGGCGAAGGCATAGGCGTCCATCGCCAGCACCCCATGGGTGACGCTGGCGTGCAGGCGGCGCGGCACCGCGCCCGGACCGGCGGCACCGAGCGCCACGAAGAGCGGCAGCAGGTGCTCCGGCGTCGGGTGGTTCTCGCGCCACGCCGGGGCGCGCCCGAGGGCGGCCGCCAGGGTGTCGGGATCGCCCGCGGCGAGGCGATCGGCCAGCCAGCCGCGGAAGCGCTCGACCCAGGGCGGCACGGCGGCGTCCTCCGGCCGGCCGTGGCAGGCATGGACATTGTTGGTGACCCCGCCCGAGCCGAGGACCAGGACGCCCTCGCGGGCGAGCGGCGCCAGCGCCCGACCGACCGCGAGGTGGTGCTGCGGGTCGAGCCGGGGCTGCACCGACAGCGGCACCACCGGGATGTCGGCCGTCGGGACCATCAGGTGCAGCGGCACCCAGGCGCCGTGGTCGAGGCCGCGCTCCGGATCGAGGATGGCGGGCAGGCCGGCGGCGCGCAGGAGGCCGGCGGCGCGCTCGGCCAGCGCCGGGCTGCCGGGTGCGGGATAGGTCAGCCGGCAGACTTCCGGGGCGCCGGCGCAGAGGTCGTGCAGCGTCGCCGGCGCCGCGGCCGCGCCGAAGGCCGGCAGGCCGCTCTCCCAATGCGCGCTGGCGACGAGAATCGCCTCCGGCCGCGGCAGTCGGCACCCGAGATCGACGAGGAAGGCGCGGGCGGGCGAGCGCCCGCGCGCCATCGCGGGCGCGCCGTGAGACAGGAACAAGGGCTCGATCCGCGGCATGAGGGCCTCCCCGTACGACCGGCGCGGGACATGACGCGCCGATGCGCTGGAGATAGAACCCGCGACGGGATTTGATAATCTGGCCAGATTTCAACATATTCGATCGGCAACAGAAACAATGGACGTACCATGGACCGGCTGCAGAGCATGGAGGCCTTCGTCAAGGTGGTCGAGCGCGGCAGCTTCGCCGGCGCCGCCGACGCGCTCGGCCTGTCGCGCGCCATGGTGTCGAAGCATGTCGCGGCGCTGGAGGACCGGCTCGGCGTCCGCCTGCTCCACCGCACGACGCGCCGCCTCAACCTGACCGAGGTCGGCCGCGCCTATTTCGACCGCGCCCGCGAGATCATCCACCAGCTCGCCGAGGCGGAGGAGGCGGCGTCCGCCCTGCAGTCGACGCCGCGCGGCACGCTGCGCCTCAACTGCTCGACGGGGTTCGGGGTCCGCCATCTGGCGCCGGCCCTGGCCGCCTTCCAGGCGCAGTATCCCGACCTCCAGGTCGACCTCACCCTGTCCGACCGGCTGGTCGATCTCGTCGAGGACGGGTTCGACCTCGTCATCCGCATCGGCCGGCTCCAGGATTCCTCCCTGATCGCCCGCCGGCTGGCGCCGTCGCGGATGCTGATCTGCGCCGCCCCGGCCTATCTCGCGGCGCGCGGCGAGCCGGCCCACCCGGACGAGCTCGCCGGGCACAATTTCCTGCGCTACGCCTACATGAGCGTCTCCGAGCTGCCGCTGACCGGCCCGGGCGGCGAGACGGCGAGCTTCGGCTTCGCCGGCAACCTCGTCTGCAACAACGGCGACGCGCTGCTCGCCGCGGCGCTGACCGGCCAGGGCATGGTCGTCCTGCCGACCTTCTATGTCGGGCCGCACCTGGCCGAGGGCGCCCTGCGCAAGGTGCTGCCGCAATGGACGCTGCCGGAGCTGACGATCTACGCCGTCTATCCGGTCAACCGGCACCTCGCGGCCAAGGTCCGGCTCTTCGTCGACTTCCTCGCCGACCGCTTCCGCGGCGACCCGCCGTGGGATGCCTGCTGGCTCCCGGACGGCAGGCCGGCCGCGGGTTAGGCGGGATCTACGCCACCGGCTCGACGTCGAGCCGGACGACGATCCCCTCGAGGTCCGGCCGCGGCGCCGGATAGCGGCGCATCACGTCGGGGTCGTGGCCCGGGATGACATGGTCGCCCGAGCTCGCGAGGCGGCGGAGCTTCTTGTGCCCCTCCAGCATCTCGCCGACATGGAAGACGATCGGGAAGGGCCGCGACAGCTCCATGTTGGGGTAGAGGTGGCTGGCGTCCGACGCCAGCACGACCCAGCCGCGGCGGGTCCACACCCGGACCGACTGCAGCCCCATCGTGTGGCCGCCGATATGATGGACCGAGAGGCCGGGCGCCAGTTCCTCGTCGCCATCGTGGAAAACCGTGCGGTCGCCGTAGACGGCGCGCACCATCTCCAGCACATGGTCGAGCTCATAGGCGTTGCGGAAGGCCGGATACTGCATGTAGCGGCCGGTGACGTACTGCATCTCCCGGTCCTGGACATGGATGCGCGCCTTCGGGAACAGCCCGACATTGCCGACATGGTCCCAGTGCAGGTGGGTGATGATGACGTCCTCGACCTCGGCGGCGTCGACGCCCATCAGCTTCAGCCCGTCGACCGGGTTGCGGATGATGGAACGGCCGCGCCGGTCGGCCACCGCCTTGTCATAGCCGATGTCGACGACCCAGGTGCGGCCGCCGCCCTGGATCAGCCAGACGTAGAAGTCGAGCCCGATCCCGGCCTCGTGCGGGTCGATGCCGATGAAGTTCATCCAGGGCTGGCGATCGGGCATCGCCGCGTACTTGATCGCGAAGACCTCGTAGACGTGGGGCTCGGTCATCCGTTTCCTCCGCCGGGAACGGGGAACGTCGCCCCGTTCCCTCGCTGTCGCTCGTCGTTGCCGCGAAGCCGGTCCCGCCGTCAGGCGGGGTCGCCGGCGATCTCCTCCAGGTAGCGCACGATCTCGGTATGGTCGGAACCGGGACCGAGCATGGCCTCGGCCCGGGCCCAGATCTCGGTGCAGAGCTTCGCGAACTCGGCCGGCTCGCCGGTCGCCTCGGCCACTTCGAGGGCCGTGCGCAGGTCCTTGACCATGAGGCCGGTGGCGAAGCCGGCGGCCCAGGTGCGCGGGATGATGAAGGGCTTGAATTTGACCTCGGTCGCGTTGTTGCGGCCGGTCGAGGCGTTCCACACGTCGACCATGGTCTCCGGTTCCAGCCCGAACTTGCGCCCGATCAGCATCGCCTCGCCGGCGGCCAGCAGTCCCGCCGCCGAAAGATAGTTGTTGAGCGCCTTCATGGCGTGCCCGGTGCCGACCGGGCCGGTGTGAAAGACCGTCCGCCCCATCGCGCCGAGGATCGGCCGCAGCCGCTCGACGTCGGCCGCGTCGCCGCCCGCCATGATCGCCAGCGAGCCGTCGACCGCGCGCTTGACGCCGCCCGAGACCGGGGCGTCGACCAGCTTGATCCCCTTCTCGGCCAGGCGCTTGGCGAGTTCGCGGGTGCCGACCGGCGAGGACGAACTCATGTCGACGACGATCGAGCCCGCCGCCATCCCCGCCGCCAGCCCGTCGTTGGCGCCGGGCCGGCCCATCACCACCTGCTCGACGATCTTGCCGTTGGGCAGCATGGTGATGACGACCGGGCAGGCCGCCCCCATCTCGGCCAGCGAGGCCGGCCGGCTCGCCGCCACCTCGCCGTCGAAGGGCGCGAAGCGGGCGGGGTCGCTGTCGGCCAGCGCCACCCGGTGGCCGGCGCCGAGCAGGCGCTTCACCATCGGCAGTCCCATCATGCCGAGGCCGACGAAGCCGACGGCCTCGGCGTTCGCAGTGTCGGTCATCCGGCGATCCCCCGTTCCTTGAAGACCTCGCGGGCGATGCGGAAGCTGTCGATCGCCGCCGGCACCCCGCAATAGACGGCGGTCTGGAGGAAGACCTCCATGATCTCGTCCTTGGTGACGCCGTTGTTGAGGGCGCCGTTGATGTGCAGCCGGATCTCGTGCGGGCGGTTCAGCGCCGTCAGCATCGCGAGATTGAGCAGCGAGCGCGTCTTCCGCTCCAGGCCCGGCCGGGTCCAGATCGCGCCCCAGGCCGATTCCGTGACGTATTCCTGCAGCGGCCGGGTGAAGTCGTCCGCGCCCTGGATCGCCTTGTCGACATAGTCCGCCCCCAGCACCGCCCGCCGGACGGCGAGCCCCCGTTCATAGCGATCCTGATCCATCCGCCGCGTCCTCCGGATTCCCGAGCATCGATTGGGCGGCCCCGGCCGCCGGCCGTCAAGCGCCTCCCGGTCAGAAGGCGCTCGCCCGGGCGTACTGGTTCGGCCACTGCACGGTGGCGCCGAGCGCGCGCGCGGCCTTCAGCGGCCAGTGCGGGTCGGCCAGCAGCGTGCGGCCCAGGAAGACGAGGTCGGCGCGGCCGTTGCCCAGCACCTCCTCGGCCTGGTGCGGCGACTGGATCAGGCCGACGGCGCCGGTGGCGATGCCGGCCCGGTTGCGGACGGCGTCGGCGAACGGCACCTGGTAGCCCGGATAGAAGGCGATCTGCTGGCGCGGGTCGGCGCCGCCCGAGGAACAGTCGACGAGGTCGACGTCGCCGCGGGCCTTGATGCGGCGGCAGAGGTCGACCGTGTCGTCGATCGTCAGGCCGCCCGCGACCCAGTCGGTGCAGGACAGGCGGACGAAGAGCGGCAGGTCGGCCGGCCACTCGCTGCGCACGGCATCGATCGTTTCCATGAGGAAGCGCGAGCGCGCCGCGGCGTCGCCGCCATAGGCGTCGGTGCGGGTGTTGACCAGGGGCGACAGGAATTCGTGGATCAGGTAGCCGTGGGCGCCGTGGATCTCGAAGATCCGGAAGCCGGCGCGGAGCGCCCGGCGGGCGGCGTCGGCGAAGCCCGCCTGGACGGCGGCGATCGCGGCGGCGTCCATCGCCGTCGGCACCGGATAGCCCTCGGCCCAGGCCGCGTCCGTCGGGCCGATCACCTCGAAGCCGCCGTCGGCGACCGTCATCGGCTTCGAGCCCTCCCATGGCTTGCCGGTCGACCCCTTGCGGCCGGCATGGCCGACCTGGATCGCCGGCACCGCCCCCTGCCCGGCGACGAAGCGGGCGATGCGGGCGAGCTGGGCCTCCTGCGCGTCGTTCCACAGCCCGACGCACCAGGGCGTGATCCGGCCGCGCGCCTCGACATGGGCGACCTCGGTGAAGACGATGCCGGCGCCGCCGACGGCGCGGGCGGCGAGGTTGGCGAGGTGCCAGTCCTGCGGCACCCCGTCGACCGCCGAATACTGGCACATCGGCGACACGGTGATGCGGTTGCGCGCGGTCACGGAGCGCAGTTCGAGCGGGCGGAAGAGCATCGGATCGGGCATCGGGGCACCTCCAGGGTCAGGGGGATCGGTATCAGAAGGACTTGGCGCGGTGGTACTGGTCGGCCCAGCGCGCCTCGGCGCCGAGCGCGCGGGCGGCGCGGAGCGGCCAGTGCGGGTCGGCCAGCAGCGTGCGGCCGAGGAAGATCAGGTCGGCGCGGCCGTTGGCCAGCACCTCTTCGGCCTGGTGCGGCGTCTGGATCATGCCGACGGCGCCCGTCGCGATGCCGGCCCGGTTGCGGACGGCGTCGGCGAACGGCACCTGGTAGCCGGGGAAGAAGGCGATCTGCTGGCGCGGGTCGACCCCGCCCGAGGAACAGTCGATGAGGTCGACGTCGCCGCGCGCCCTGATCCGGCGGCAGAGGTCGACCGTGTCGTCGATGGTGATGCCGCCCGGCACCCAGTCGCTGCACGAAAGCCGGATGAAGAGCGGCCGCTCCTCCGGCCATTCGCCGCGCACGGCGTCGATCACCTCCATGAGGAGGCGGGCGCGCCGCTCCGGATCGCCGCCATAGGCATCCGTCCGGGTGTTGACCAGCGGCGACAGGAACTCGTTGAGGAGATAGCCGTGGGCGGCGTGGATCTCGAAGATGTCGAAGCCGGCGCGCCGGCAGCGCGCCGCCGCCGCGGCGAAGCCGGCGACGACGTCGGCGATCATCCCCCGGTCCATGGCGCAGGGGACCGTGCTGGCCGGCGACCACGGGGCGGCGGTCGGCGCCACCAGCGGCCAGCCGCCGTCGGCCGCCGCCAGCGGCCGCCCGCCTTCCCATGCCTTGGTGGTCGAGCCCTTGCGGCCGGCATGGCCGACCTGGATCGCCGCCAGCGTGCCCTGCCCGTGCACGAAGTCGACGATGCGGGCGAAGGCCCGCTCCTGTTCCTCGTTCCAGATGCCGAGGCAGCCGGTCGAGATGCGGGCGTCCGGGGCGATGTAGGCGACCTCGGTGAAGACGATGCCGGCGCCGCCGACCGCGCGGGCGGCGAGGTTGGCGAGGTGCCAGTCCTGCGGCACCCCGTCGACGCCCGAATATTGCGCCATCGGCGCCAGCACGATGCGGTTCGGCGCGGTGACCGAGCGCAGGGTCAGCGGGCGGAACAGGAACGGGTCGGCCAAGCGGGCGCTCCTCTCGATCGGGTGGGACGAGGCTAGGGTTCGGGGCGGAAGAACGCCCCGGCGGCGAAGCGCCGCACGGTGCCGCCGAAGACGATGGCGACGACGACGGTGGCGAAGGCGAGCAGCGCCAGCGCCAGCACCAGCGAGGCGGTGCCGCCCGCCGCCTGGTGGAAGCGCAGCGCCGCCGCCGCCAGCGCCGCCGACGGAAAGGTGTAGGCGAGCGAGATCAGCGACCACGGCAGCGCCAGGAACCGTCCCGCCATGGTCGCGAGGCAGAAGGCGATGAAGAGGCCGAGATAGAAGAAGAAGCGCGCCCCGGCGTCGAGCACGCCGCCGTTCAGTTCCATCCACGAGAGGAACCCGACCGAGGGCGGCGCCAGGAAGATGAAGAGCATCGGGGCGAGGCCGGCCGGCATCGGCTCGCCGGTGAAGATCCGTCCCATGGCGAGCGGGAAGAGCACGAGCCAGAACCCGAGCCCGCCGGCGAAGCAGAACCAGGCGAGTTCGCCATGGCCGAGCGACAGGCCGGCCAGCGGCGGCACGACGTTGCCGACGACCGGGATGAACCAGGCCGGCGTCACCTGCCCCGGCTCGAAGCGCTCGACGATCCAGCGCCGGATGACGACGGCCGCCAGCCCGAGGTTGCCGGCGACCCCGGCGAGCCAGATCGGCTCGGCCAGGGCCGGCCAGTGCGGGGCGAGCCCGGTGCCGATCAGCATGACGGCGATCGAGATCGCGGTCAGGAAGTTGGCCCGCGCCGGATGCCGCGCCTCGGCCAGCACCGCCTCCCAGCGCGTCACCGCCTTAGCGGCATAGAGGCCGCCGACGACGAGGAACCAGAGGATGGCCGCCGCCAGCAGGACCTCGCCGACGGCGCCCGGCAGGCCGGGCACGGCCGCCGCCGCCCGCCGCCAGGCAAGCGACAGGCCCATCAGCCCCATGACCGAGGCGAAGAGCGGAAGCGGGAAGTGGCGAAGGTCCGGCGGTGCCAGCACCGCCGGACCGGAGAACGAGCTCATGCCGCCGCGGAACGCGGCAGGATCAGATCTCGCCTTCCTTCTTCAGCATGCGGATCGTCTCCCGCCATGCCTCGGCCGTGGCGACGATGTCGTCGGCCGTGTGCATGCAGGAGATGTTGCCGCCGGGCCAGCCGTTGAGGTCGACGCCGTTGACCAGCATCGCGACGCGGATGCGGTGCGACAGCCCCTTCGGCTTGGCCTTCAGTTCCTCGTAGCCGATCTCGAGCGCATCGAACCGGTGCGGGTCGATGTCGCGGTTCTGCGGGTTGAGGAAGGTGTGGAAGCTGGAGAAGGTGCCGTAGCAGGCCCACTTCACCCCCTCCTGGGCGAAGACCTCGTTGATCTTCTCCCGGGCGAGGTCGCCCATGGCGTTGGCCACCGCGCAGGCGTCGCTGGTGCGGATGTGGTCGAGCGCGGCGATGCCGGCCGCCGCCGACACCGGGTTGGCATTGTAGGTGCCGGGGTGCTGGATCTTCTCCTTGCCCGAGGCCGCGGTCGCCGCATAGTCGAGCGCGTCGAAGAGATCCTTGCGGCCGACGATGGCGCCGCCCGGCAGGCCGCCGGCCAGGATCTTGGCGAGCGAGGTCAGGTCGGGGGTGATGCCGTAGTGCTGCTGGGCGCCGCCGGGGGCGACGCGGAAGCCGGTCACCACCTCGTCGAAGATCAGGATCGCGCCGTTCTTCGTCGTCTCCTCGCGCAGGAATTCGAGGAAGCCGGGGGCGGTCGGCACCATCCCGGTCGAGGAGCCGGTCGGCTCCAGGATCACGGCGGCGATGTCGCCCGCCGCCAGTGCCGCCTTCACGCCCTCGCGGTCGTTGGGCGCGACCAGGACGACGGCATCGCTGATGCCTTCCAGCACGCCGACGGCCGGCGTGCCGTCGAAATGGTTGGCGTAGCCCGACGTCATGTGGTCGTGCCAGCCGTGGAAATGCGTCTTGAACCGGATCAGCTTGTGGCGGCCGGTGAAGGTGCGGGCGAGGCGGAGGCCCATCAGCGTCGCCTCGGTGCCGGACGAGGTGAAGCGCACCCGCTCGGCCGACGGCAGCAGCGCCTGGATCGCCTGCGCCCACTGCACCTCGAGCGCGTGGTTGGCGCCGAAATGCGTGCCCTTGGCCAGCGCCGGCTCGACCGCCGCCATCACCTTGGGATGGTTGTGGCCGAGCAGAAGGGCACCATGGCCGCCGAAGAAGTCGATATACTTGTTGCCGTCGACGTCCCACTTGTAGGCACCCTCGGCGCGGTCGACGTAGATGCCGTAGGGGTCGAGGTGGCGGCCGTCATGGGTGACGCCGCTGGGGAAGATCGCCCGTGCCTGCGCGAACAACGCTTCGGACTTGGGCGTCTTCTCGCGGTAGCGCTGGACGATCTCGGAATTCGTGCGGGACTGGTCGTCGGGCATCTCGGGCTCCGGCAGGGGGGAATGGACGAAGGGTGAGAGAAAGCCGCATGATCGACCCTTCGGCCGCTTCCGGCAAGCACCCGAGCACGCATGGCTGGTCTGTGGATAACCCACTAGATATAGAAGAGCTTGCGACCTTGAACACAAGATGTAAGAGTTATCATGTCAACTGGGCCGCATAGGGTGGCATCCTTGGCCGCTGTCTCGAATCAACCCGCTGCGACCGAACTGAAGAGCGCGCCGTTCCAGCTCCGCGGCGGCAGCGCCATGGTGATGGTGCTGCGCCTCGTTGACCCGGCGCGCGCCGATTTCGGCCAGCAGCTCGCCGCCAAGGTGGCGCAGGCGCCGGACTTCTACCGCGACGCCCCGGTCGTGCTCGACCTGGAGACGCTGGCGCGCTGGCCGGCGCCGCCCAACGTCGACTTCGCGGCCCTGCGCGCCGCCATCGCCGATGCCGGCCTGCTCTGCGTCGGGGTGCAGAACGGGACCCCGCACCTGACCCAGGCGGCCCGCCGCGCCGGCCTCGCCGCCTTCCCGAGCGCGCGCCCGGCCAACCGCACCAACGCCGCCGCCGAGAGCGAGCCGGCCCCGGCCGCCCCGCCGCCCCGCGCCGCCGCCCCGACACCCGGCCCGGCGCCCGCGCCGACCCGCGAGGCGCCGCCGCCGGTCGTCCAGAAGGTGGTCAAGGGCAAGACCCGCCTCGTCACCGAGCCGGTGCGCTCCGGCCAGCAGATCTATGCCCGCGACGGCGACCTCATCGTCATGGGGACGGTGAACGCCGGCGGCGAGGTCCTGGCCGACGGCAACGTCCACATCTACGGCGCCTTGCGCGGCAAGGCGATCGCCGGGGCGTCGGGCGACCGCGAGGCCCGCCTGTTCTGCCAGCGTTTCGACCCGGAACTGGTGTCGATCGCCGGCCTCTTCCGCATCGCCGACCAGATCGAGACCGATCTCATCGGCCAGCGCGTCGGCGTCCGCATCGTCGACGACGCCCTGGTCCTGGACCGGTTGTCCTAGCATTCCCAGGGAAAGGAGACGTTCCCCGTGGCAAAAGTCATCGTCATGACCTCCGGCAAGGGCGGGGTCGGCAAGACCACCTCGACCGCCGCGATCGGCACCGGCCTCGCCATGCGGGGCGAGAAGACCGTCGTCGTCGATTTCGACGTCGGCCTGCGCAATCTCGATCTCATCATGGGCTGCGAGCGGCGGGTCGTTTACGACTTCGTCAACGTCGTCAACGGCGAGGCCAAGCTGGGCCAGGCGCTGATCCGCGACAAGCGGTTCGAGAACCTCTACGTGCTCGCCGCCTCGCAGACCCGCGACAAGGACGCCCTGACCAAGGAGGGCGTCGTCCGCGTCATCGACCAGCTCCGCGAGCAGTTCGACTACATCATCTGCGACAGCCCGGCCGGCATCGAGAAGGGCGCGCAGCTCGCCATGTACTGCGCCGACGAGGCGATCATCGTCACCAACCCCGAAGTGTCGAGCGTGCGCGACAGCGACCGCATCCTCGGCCTGCTCGGCAGCAAGACGCTGCGCGCCGAGAAGGACGACGAGCCGGTGAAGCAGCACCTGCTGCTGACCCGCTACGACGTCGGCCGGGTCAATCGCGGCGAGATGCTGAAGGTCGAGGACATCCTGGAGATCCTGTCGATCCCGCTGCTCGGCATCATCCCGGAGAACGAGGCCGTGCTGCGCGCCTCCAACACCGGCAACCCGGTCATCCTCGACACCGAGAGTTCGGCCGGGAAGGCCTATGCCGACGCCGTGTCGCGGCTGCTCGGCGAGCAGCTCGAGCATCGGTTCCCGGCGGAGCCGCGGCCGCGCGGCTTCTTCGCCCGGCTCTTCGGAGGTGCCGCCTGATGGGCCTGTTCGACTTCTTCCGCAAGAAGGCGCCGCCGCCAGCCGTCGTCCCGTCGGCGCCGGCGGCCGCGACCGTCGCCAAGGAGCGGCTGCAGATCCTGCTGTCGCACGAGCGGGCCGACCGCGGCGACCGCGCCGAATTCCTGCCGGCGCTGCAGCGCGAGATCCTGGAGGTGGTGGCCAAGTACCTGGTCATCGACCAGGAGAAGGTCATGGTGAAGCTGGAGCGCGGCAAGGACATCTCCTTCCTGGAGGTCAATGTCGAGCTGCCGGGCCCGGACGTGAAGCTGCTGCGCACGCCCAAGCCGACCGAGACGGCCGCCGACAAGCCGGCCGAGACGGCCGGGGAGAAGACGGCCGAGACGCCGGCGGACAAGCCCGCCGACAAGCCGGCCGAGGCCAAGGTCGAGAAGCCGGCCGAGAAGGCCGCCGACAAGGTGGCCGCGGAGAAGATCGGCGACGGCAAGCCGCTGGCGGGCGGCCCGGGGCTGGCCACCGCCTGACGGGC
>NZ_JAYSFE010000026.1:0-8083 GCF_041913585.1 Allostella sp. | reverse complement strand
TCGGCGACGGCAAGCCGCTGGCGGGCGGCCCGGGGCTGGCCACCGCCTGACGGGCGGGCCCGGGTCGGACAGGCTCGGGTCGGGCAGGCTTCGGGCGGCAGGCTTGAACCTTCGCCCGCCCTCGGACGACTGTGGGTCGTTGGCCGCGCCACGCGGCCGACGGACCCGATCCGGAGCCCATCGCCCATGGCCCTCAAGGCATTGCTGGTCGTCGCCCTCTTCGGCGCGACGGGAGACCCGACCTTCCCCGCCACCATGACCGAGCAACCCTCGCTCGCCGCCTGCCAGGCCCAGGCGCGGGCTGCCGTCGAGGCGCTGGCCGCCCTCCACGGCGAGAAGGCGATGCCGAACCTGCTGAAGGGCGGCCGCTTCGCCGCCGTCGAGGACGAGCGCGGCGTCTGGGTCATCCGCTACGACCGCCAGACCCGCACCGACCCGGAGCGCGGCGAACCGGCGGTCGGCCGCACGATCCGCGCCACCTGCCGGACGATCGAGGGCTGATCGGCGGGGTGCCGCCGCGCCCGGTCAGGCCTCGATCCGCTCGACCAGCCGGCCCGTCGTCTCGAAGCAGGCGGCGACCACCGGCCCGCCCTGCCCGGCCCCGGCGTCGAGGACCGCGGCGTGGCTGCCGATGCGGACGCCGCGGCCGCGGCGATCGTAGCCGGCGACCACCAGCCGGCAGCCCGAGAAGGAATCGTCGAGGGAATCGATGCCGGCGCCGGTCCCCCACCAGAGTACGTCGCCCTGGGCATGGAGGGGCCGGTCGGGCGCCACGTCGGCGGAGACGAAGAGGAGGTTGCCGTCGTCCGTGACGGCGGCGTGCTTCAGGCTGCTCGACAGGGCGGAATGGCCGTCGGCCGCCTGGATCTGCGCTCTGAGCGCCGCCGTCCAGCGCATCAGCGAGCGCACCCCGTCGCGTGCCGCGGCGAGCCCCTGCTCCTCCTCGCTGCCATAGGCGGCGATGGTCGCCGCCACGCCTTGGCGCAGCATCCAGCCCAGCACCTCGCGCGGGTTGAGCGCGAACTGGATCTGCAGCAGCTTCTGCCACATCTCCTCCTGCGCGCCGCGCAGGTGGACGACGTCGGCGGCGAAGAAGCCCGGGCGCGCGATCACCTCGCGCCGGAAGCGGATCAGTTCGTCGACGGCGCGCCGCACCGCCGGGCCGCGTCCGAGATGGTTGCCGAGATAGACGATGCGGTCGCCCGGCGCCAGTCGCGGCCAGACGAGGTCGTGCAACCGCTCCAGCCGTGCCGCCTCGCCGTGGATCGCGCCCACGGCCCACACGCGCCGGCTGGCCCGCAGGGTGGCGATGCTCGATCCGTCGCGCATGGGTGGCCCGTCCTCCGCCGTCAGGTTCCCGTCCGAGGGGCGCCAACGTCAGGCGGGCGGCACCCCGGCGTCAAGCGGCAGCTTGCAGCATCTTCTCCAGTCGCTGGGTCGCCTGGTCCTCGTCGATCCGCTCGACCGCGGCCAGCTCGCGGGCGAGCCGGTCGAGCGCCGCCTGGTAGATCTGGCGCTCGCTGTAGGACTGGTCCGGCTGGCCGGCGTTGCGGTGCAGGTCGCGCACCACCTCGGCGATCGAGGCCGGATCGCCCGAGTTGATCTTCGCCTCGTATTCCTGGGCGCGGCGGCTCCACATGGTGCGCTTGACGCGCGACCGGCCGCGGAGCTTGGCCAGCGCCAGGTCCATCTCCTTGCGGGTGCTGAGGCGGCGCAGGCCGGCAGCGCGCACCTTGCCGACCGGAACGCGGAGCGTCATCCGGTCCTTCTCGAACTGGACGACGAAGACCTTGAGGATGTGGCCCGCGATCTCCTGGGTCTCGATCGCGGTGATCTTGCCGACCCCGTGCGTCGGATAGACGACATGGTCGCCGACCTCGAAGCCCGGGCCTTCGGCCGAGCCTTCGACGATCTTCAGCGGCATCGGCTTCGGCGCCGGCTTCAGCAGGGGAGGCGGCGTGATCGCCTTGGGCTGCGCCGGCTGGACCACCGCCGCTTCGCCGCCGACCACCTTCAGCGCCGGCGGTGCCGCCACCTGCCGGGTCGTCTCGGCGGCCTTCGCCACCTTGCTCTCGCCCGCGGCCGGCTTGGCCGCCACCTTCGTCTTCGCTTCCGCTTTCGCCGCCATTCCGCTCTTCGTTTCCGCTACGGGTTTCGTGGTCTCGGTTCGCGCCGAGTTCGATTTCGCCGGTGCCGGTCGCTTGGCCTTGCCGCCCGCCGGCACGCTGGGGCCGGCCGCGGGCTTGGCGGCAACTGGCGCCGCTGTCTTGGACTTCGCCATCGCTGGAGACTGCTGCACCTTCCTTGGCTGGGCGGCCGGGGCGGGCTTCGCCGCGACGGCCGGGGCGGCGGCGGACGGACGGCCGCCCTTGGTCCCGCGCAACTTCTCGCCGGCCGCGGCGACGGCCGGCTTGGCCGCCGGCTCCGGCGCTCGTGGCTTGGCGGCGGCCTTCGACGCCCGCGGCTTCGCGGCGACCGTCGGTGCCGGCGCCTTCGCCGCGACCTGCCTCGGCGCCGCCGGTGCCCGGGCCTTCGGCCCGGACTTCGCGGGCGCGCCCTTTTCGGCCCCCGCCTTCTCGACCTGCTGGGCGGACTTCTTCATCTTGCCTTCGGACCTGACAAAGACCGGGCGGCCGACGCGCCGCCTGCGACCGGTCGACGCGGCGCGCGTTCCCTCTTCCGGGGACACGAAAGGGGCCGTGCGGACGGCCTGTCAGGACGCCGCCGAACCCCTTGCATCCTCCGGTAGCGAGGTTGCCCGTGCTACGCAGACGGTCCGGCACGGCGCAATGACCGCCCCAGAACCCGAAGGGACAATATCAGAAAACCGTCACGAAATACAGGGGCGAATCCGAACCCCTCGACTCTCGCTCAGCGTTCGCCCGGCTTGTCGCTGAAGAAGCGTGCGAACTTCTCGGGTACGCCCTTGAAGGAATCGGCGTCTGCCGGTGCCTCGCCCTTGCGGGTGATGTTCGGCCACTGCGCCGAATAGTCTCGATTGAGCTGGAGCCACTTCTCGGCCGCGCCGTCACTGTCGGGAAGGATCGCCTCGGCCGGACATTCCGGCTCGCACACCCCGCAGTCGATGCACTCGTCGGGATGGATGACGAGCATGTTCTCGCCCTCGTAGAAGCAGTCGACCGGGCACACCTCGACGCAGTCCATGTACTTGCACCGGATGCAGGCTTCGGTGACGACGTAGGTCATGGTGCGGTGCTCTCCCGGAATGCTCGGGGCGCGAAAGGCAGGGGGTGCGTCCCGGGGCGGTTGCCTATCACGCCGCCCCGGATGCGCTCAACCCCGCCAAGATCAGGGTTTTCCGATAGTTTTCCTAGGGTCCGGCCCCCGCCTGCGACGAACCGCTCACCGCTTCGGCAGGTCCTCGCCGCCGAGCCACATGCGGTTCCAGGTCGGCGCCATCAGGATCTCGTGGACGCAGGCATGGGCCGGCATCTCGGCGACGAAGCGGATGGTGCGGCCGAGATCCTCGGGCCGCAGCATCCGCGCCATCTCCTCGGCGCTGGGCGGCACCGGCCGCTTCGCCATGATCGGCGTCGCCACCTCGCCCGGGCAGATGACGGTGCCGCGGATGCCGTTCACGCATTCCTCGATGTTGAGCGACATGGTCATCGACACGAGGCCGTGCTTGGTCGCGTTGTAGGCGGGGCCGGTCAGCAGCGTGTCGAACTTGCCGGCCCAGGAGGAAATGTTGATGACCAGCCCGTCGCGCTGCCCCCGCATCGCCGGCAGGACGGCAGCGGTGCAGTAGAGCGGGCCGTTCAGGTTGACGCCGACCACGAAGTCCCAGTCGGCCGGGGTCATGTTCTTCCAGTAGCGCCTGGGCGCGTTGCTGCCGGCGTTGTTGACCAGGATGTCCACCCGGCCGTGGCGCTCGAGGATGCCGGCCGCGGTCTTTGCCACCGCCTCGGCCGAGGTGACGTCGAGCGCCGCGGTCTCGGCCCGGCCGCCGGCGGCCGTGATCGCCGCCGCCGCCTCGGCCAGCGGCGCGTCGCGCCGCCCGGAGAGGACGACGGTCGCCCCCGCCGCCGCCAGTTCCCGCGCCCCGGCGAGCCCGATTCCCGATCCGGCGCCCGTGATCCAGGCGACCTTGCCATCCAGCGTGCCCATGATGCGCTCCCCTCTCTCTCCGTCAGCCCCAGTCGTCCGGCGCCGGCGCCCGGCCCAGATCCTCGTACAGGGTCGCGGCCTCCGACGCCGGTCCGCGGCGCTCACCCAGTGCGACCACCCGCACCCGCCGCACGGTGCGGCCAAAGGTCACGGCAATCTCCATGCCGGGCCGGATGGTCCGCGACGGCCGCAGGGCCGGACTGCCGTCGACCGCCACCAGCCCGTCCTCGCACAGGCGCTGGGCGAGCGACCGGCTCTTGCAGAGACGGGTGAAGAAGAGCCAGCGGTCGAGCCGTCCGGCCGCGTCGGCCTCGCTCATCCGCGGCCCCGCAGCGCGTCCAGCGCGGCGAAGCGGTCGCCCAGCGCCGGACGCGGCGGCGCCGGCGGCGCGGGACGGCGCCGCGGGGCGGCGACGAAGGTCGTGGTCTCGCCCTCGACGACCGCCCGCCAGCCGAGGGCCGCCAGCATCCCGGTGAGGTCGGCGAGCCGCGCGTCGGCGAGGCTGGCCAGTTCGGGCGTGGCGGCGAAGGGGCCGCGGCGGGCGAGCCGGCGCGCGGCCGCCGCCAGCGCCTCCAGCCGGTCGACGGGGAGCGCCCGCGGCCCCAGCTGGGGATCGCGTTTGGCGCGGTAGAATTCGGCCGGGACGCCCTCCGCACGCGGCACGCCGAGGCGCCCCGGATGGGGCGCCGACGGCGGCGGCAGGCCGGCCGCCGCACCCCAGAGCAGGGCCCGCAGTTCGACCGCGGCCGGACGCAGCAGCGGCGCCAGGTAGATCCATTCCGCGCCGAAGCGGACGCCGGCCCGCGTCAGGACCGCGCGGTCGGCCGGCGACAGGGCGGCGATCTGCGGCTCCGCCCCGGCGCGCGCGAGGCAGCCCTGGGCCTCGGCGAGCTGGAAGGCGAGGCCGCGGCCGGGCCCCTCCAGCGGCAGCCGGGCGAGGCGCAGCAGGGGCGCCAGAGTCGCCGCGACCTCCGCCTCGACGCGGGCGGCGAGCCGCCGCCGCAGCGCCTCGCGGAGTGGCGGCGTCAGGAACTCGCTGTCGTCGACCGCGACCGTCGGCGACAGGAAGGACGGGCCTGGCGCGAGGCGGCCGATCCCGGCCCCCTCCCAGGCGATGGTGCCGTCGCGTTCGAGGCGGAACCGGTCGTCGGCATCGGCGGCGCAGCGGCGGACCCGGGCGGCGACGTCGGCCGGCAGCACCCGGCGCGCGGCGGCGAGGAGCGGCCGGGCTTCCTCCTCGCCCAGCGCATCGGGGCGGAAGCGGAAGCCGTCGACGCGGCCGACCGGATGGCCCTCGACCACCACCGTGCCCTCGCGGGTCACCGCCGCCAGGAGATCCTCGTCGCCCGCCAGGCGCTTGACCAGGAGCGCGGCGCGGCGGTCGACGAAGCGCTGGGTCAGCCGGTCGTGCAGGGCGTCCGACAGCTTGTCCTCGATCGCGCGCGCCCGGTCCTGCCAGTGCGCGGGGTCGCGGATCCAGTCGCCGCGATGGGCGATGTAGGTCCAGGTGCGGACATGGGCGATGCGTGCGACCAGGGTGTCGATGTCGCCGTCGCCGCGGTCCATCCGGGCGAGGTGCCCGGCGACCCAGTCCTCGGGCAGGCGGCCGGGCCCGGAGGAGAGGTGGCGGAAGATCTGGGCGAGAAGGCGCGTGTGCGCGTCGCTCATGGTCTTGCGGAAGTCCGGCACCTGGCAGACCTCCCACAGGCGGCGGACCCCGTCGGGCGTCCGCGCCCGCTGCGCCAGGTCCGGGATGCGGCGGAGCGCCGCCAGTGCCCGCTCGTCGTCGGCCTCGCGCGCGCGGACCAGCAGCGCCGACGGCGGCCGCTGGTCGAGGCTGGCGACGAGCCGGTCGAGCGAGCGCAGGTCGAGCCGCGAATTGCGCCAGAAGACCCCCGTCACCGGGTCGAAGCGATGGTTTTCGACCGCCTCCACGACCTCGGGCTCCATCGGCCCGAGATCGGCCGTGGTACCGAAGGTGCCGTCGCTCATGTGGCGGCCGGCACGGCCGGCGATCTGGCCGATCTCGGCCGCGCTCAGGCGCCGCGGCGCCTTGCCGTCGAACTTGGCGAGCCGGGCGAAGGCGACATGGTCGACATCCATGTTGAGGCCCATGCCGATGGCGTCGGTCGCCACCAGGTAGTCGACCTCGCCCGCCTGGTACATGCCGACCTGGGCGTTGCGGGCACGCGGGCTGAGGGCGCCGAGCACGACCGCGGTGCCGCCGCGCTGGCGGCGTACCAGTTCGGCGATCTCGAAGACGTCCGAGACGGAGAAGGCGACGACCGCCGAGCGCGGCGGCAGCCGCGTCACCTTGCGCTCGCCGACATAGGAAAGCGTGGAGAAGCGCGGCCGCTCGACGAACTCGGCCTCCGGCACGAGGCGGCGGACCAGGGCCCGCATGGTGTCGGAGCCGAGCAGCATCGTCTCCGAGATGCCGCGGGCATGGAGCAGGCGGGCGGTGAAGACGTGGCCGCGCTCGGGATCGGCGGCGAGCTGGATCTCGTCGATCGCCAGGAACTCGACCGGCCGGTCGAGCGGCATCGATTCGACCGTGCAGACGAAGTAGCGCGGGTTGGGCGGGACGATCTTCTCCTCGCCGGTCACCAGCGCCACGGCGCCGCGCCCGCGCAGCCGGACGATGCGGTCGTAGTTCTCGCGCGCCAGGAGGCGCAGCGGGAAGCCGATCATGCCGGTGGCGTGGCCCAGCATCCGCTCGATCGCGAGATGCGTCTTGCCCGTGTTGGTCGGTCCGAGGACGGCGACGACGCGGGAATGCGCGAGGGCACCCATACCGCGTTAAGGTCGCCCGTCGCGGGCGCCCTGACAAGGGGTGCGACACGGCAGAACGGGCTTGCGCCGTCCGCCGTCCCGGCCCATATCGCGGCCCGGGTTCCCCCGAGGCAGCGCACGGGACGAGGTCGGATGAGCGCGGAACAGCTTTCTTTCCAGGCGGAGGTCAGCCGTCTGCTGGAGATCGTCGCCCACTCCCTCTACTCCAACCGCGACGTCTTCCTGCGCGAACTGGTGTCGAACGCATCCGACGCCTGCGACAAGCTGCGCTACCTGGCGCTGACCGATCCGTCGCTCGCCGGCGACACCCCCTATGCGGTGACGATCACGCCCGACAAGGCGCGGCGGACCCTCACCGTCGCCGATACCGGGATCGGCATGACCCGCGATGAGCTGGTCGAGAACCTCGGCACCATCGCGCGCTCGGGCACCGCCCAGTTCCTGTCGCAGGTCGAGCAGCAGGTGGCCGAGGGCAAGGCGTCCGGCACCAGCCTGATCGGGCAGTTCGGCGTCGGCTTCTATTCCGCCTTCATGGTCGCCGACCGGGTCGAGGTGGTGTCGCGCAAGGCCGGCTCGGAGGCCGGCTGGTCCTGGTCGTCCGACGGCAAGGGCAGCTTCACCGTGGCCGAGGCGGACGGTGCCCCGGCCCGGGGCACCGTCATCACCCTGCACCTCAAGGAGGACGCGACGGAGTACCTGGAGCCCCACCGCATCCGGGACATCGTGCGCACCCATTCCGACCACATCGCGCTGCCGATCCGACTGGTCGAAGGCGGCAAGGACGAGCAGATCAACGCCGCCTCGGCCCTGTGGACCCGGCCGAAGAGCGAGGTGACCGAGGAGCAGTACAAGGAGTTCTACCACCATGTCGGCCGCTCGTTCGACGACCCCTGGCTGACCCTGCACAACCGGGCCGAGGGGCTGCTGGAATATTCCAGCCTGCTGTTCATCCCCTCGACCCGGCCGTTCGACCTCTTCCACCCGGATCGCCAAGTCCAGCTCAAGCTCTATGTCCGGCGCGTCTTCGTCACCGATTCGTGCCGCGAGCTGCTGCCGTCCTGGCTGCGCTTCGTGCGCGGCGTCGTCGACAGCGAGGACCTGCCGCTCAACGTCAGCCGCGAGATGCTGCAGACGAACCCGGTGCTGCGGCGCATCCGCCAGG